>CAISSD010000271.1 GCA_903887975.1 uncultured Legionellaceae bacterium
AAAAATAAAATATTTCTCATAAGGCTCATTAATTTTAATTGCTGTCTTAATGGATGCCATGGCTTATTTCTTAATTAAATTCAAAAATTCATTTCGAGTGCTAGGATTATTCCGCATATCGCCAAGCATGCTTGAAGTGGTCATGATGGAATTTTGTTTCTCTACCCCGCGCATCATCATGCATAAATGCTGTGCTTCTATCACCACCGCGACACCTCGTGCATCGGTAATGGATTGTATGCTTTCGGCAATTTCATGATTTAATCGTTCTTGAATTTGAAGCCTTCGTGCAAAAACATCAACAATTCTTGCAAATTTAGATAAACCCAAAACACGACCTTTGGGTAAATAACCAATGTGGCACTGGCCAAAAAATGGTAAAAGATGGTGTTCACACATTGAGTATAATTCAATGTTTCTCACCACAATCATTTCTTCCATGTTCGACTCAAATAAAGCCCCATTGGTGATGCTGGAGAGGTTATCATGGTAACCCTTGGTCAGGTATTTCATGGCTTCACTTGCCCGCTTGGGTGTATCCAATAGCCCTTGTCGTGAAGGGTCTTCGCCAATGTTTTGTAAAATTTGCTGATAAAGTTCTTTCATGATTTCGTTTGTTCCTAACCCGGTGGCCAAGCCATCGGTCTGCCACCCAGTAAATGAAGATGAATGTGATTAACGGTTTGACCACCATGTTGATTGACATTAAAAACCAGACGATAGCCATTTTCTGCAATCTTTTTTTCTTTGGCAATGCTTGTGGCGCTATAAACCATGGCTCCCAGTAAAAGTTGGTCTTCTTCGCTGGTTTCGTTTAATGTGGCAATATGCTTTTTGGGAACAATTAAAATATGTTCGGGCGTTTGGGGATTAATATCGTAAAATGCCACGAGATCATTGGTTTCTAAAATTTTTTTAGAAGCCATTTCTTGGTTTATAATTTTGCAAAATAAGCAATCCATGGTGTTTTTTATTGATAAAACGATTATAAATGATAACATAATCTAGTAGTGATGACAAAAATATAAGCTCCGCAAGTTTTTTTAAAACACTAGGGTTACCCTGAAGGATGTGTTATGCCTACTGTATTAAGGGTTAAAGGATATCGATTTTTCTTTTTTAGCATGGAAGGAAATGAACCTTCACATATTCATGTGGAGTTCGCGGATAAAGTGGCTAAATTTTGGTTGGAGCCAATTGGTTTGGCCAGTTCTTATGGTTTTAGAAGCCAGGAATTGAGCAAGCTTAGGTTTATTGTGATGGAGCATAGAAAATTATTTCTGGAGAAATGGCATGAATACTTTAGCAATTAAATTTGACGATCATGCAGTTGATGTGATCTTCACTAAAAGTTCTCTGCATTTTGTATTGGCAGATGGTAGGGAAATTTTAGCACCTTTAGAATGGTTTCCAAAATTGCGGGATGCAACTGATGGTGAACGTCAAGATTGGCGTTTTATTGGTCACGGCATTGGGGTTCATTGGTCTAATCTTGATGAGGATATTTCTGTGCGATCGTTACTGTATAGAAATGATTAAAATTTGTATTTTAATAAAAACAACTTGAGGATCATCCCATTTGTTTGCATAATAGCGCATTCTATAAGTGACCCATCAGGTATAACATGAGTTTTTTAAGCATTTCAAGTGGCAAAGACGTCCCCAATCAAATCAATGTTGTGATTGAAATTGCCATGCACAGCGCACCGGTTAAGTACGAAGTGGATAAAGAATCTGGTGCTTTGTTTGTTGATCGCTTTATCGGCACAGCAATGTTTTATCCCGCCAATTATGGCTATATCCCTCAAACGTTATCTCAAGATGGTGATCCGGTTGATGTCTTGGTTGTGACGCCTGTGCCTGTTGTTCCAGGTGCGGTGATTGCAAGTCGTGTCATTGGCATGTTAAAAATGACGGATGAATCGGGTGTGGATGCCAAATTAATCGCTGTACCCACCACAAAGCTTTGTCGTACTTATGAAAAAGTACAGACCCTTGAAGATTTGCCAGAAACGTTGTTGGAATCCATTGCTCATTTCTTCACACATTATAAAGATTTAGAAAAAGGTAAATGGGTTAAAATTGATGGTTGGGAAGGTTGTGATGCCGCGCATCAAGAAATTCTGGATAGCATCGCGCGTTTTAAACAGCAATCATAAACCCAAAATGTTTTTGACAAATGGGATGGTGATTTTGCGCATTTCTATCAGTGATGCTTCGTCCAATCGGTTCAAAATTTCTTGAAGCTCGTGCATGTTGCGCGCACAGCGATTGATGAGAAACTGGCAAACGCTGACTGGTAATTTAAACCCACGTTTTTTTGCGTGCAATATCAGCGCTTCACTTTTTTCTTCGTCCGATAGTTCTTGGATGGCCAACACCAATCCCCATGAAAGTCGAGATTTCAGGTCAGGCATCAAAATGTTGGTCTGAGAAGGTGGCATGCTGGCGCTTAAAAAGCATCGTGTGCGTTCGTTGTCGCGAATGCGATTATAAAGATGAAACAAAGCTTCTTCCCAAGCGGTAATTCCTGCGATGGCATCAACATCATCAAGACAAAGAATGTCTTGATGCTCCATGCCATCAAGTACATCGGGCTCCCAGTCTTTAAGAATGGTTAGAGGGAGGTAGACGGCAGATTCGTGATGCATGGCTGCGTGACAGCAAGCTTGTAATAAATGCGATTTGCCATGGCCTGAAGGGCCCCAAAGATAAATAAAACGCTCACCGTGTTGCGTTAGCGTATTTTTGATTTGTTGTTCAATCAGGCGATTACGACCCCAAAAAAATTCGCCAAATGAAGCGGTTTCTTTGAGTTGAACAGCGAGTGCAAGTTGTTGATTCATTTGGCAAATTGAATGGCGTTATGCGTTTTTTTACCCCAAGTGTAGAAATAATCCAAATAACTTGCTGAGGTGGTGATTGCGGTTAATAGGATGAGTAATTCTAAACCTTGAATGGGATGATTTAAAAAAGACAATTTAAACATGCACAGGGTGATTAAAGTCAATTGTAGTACAGTATTGATTTTACTTAAAAAAGTTGGTTCAAAATTAAGTTTTCTTTGTACAAACCAAAACCAAACAAGAATACCCATGAAAATAGTGATGTCACGCATAAACACCAATGACACCAACCACCAAGGTAATTCTTCAAGATAGGCCAACGATACAAAACTAGAAACAATCAAAAATTTATCCGCAAGTGGATCGATAAATGACCCAAAAGCGCTTTGCCATTTAAACGAGCGCGCAATCCAACCATCCAAAGCATCGGTACAACCGGCGGTTAAAAAAATGTAGAAGGCTGGTGCAAAGGCGTGTTGGTACAATGACGTTAAAAACGGGAGGATCAAAATTAATCGCATTATGGTTAATGCATTGGGTATGTATTTTAATATCATCATTCGACAAAATCTAAAAGCCAATAGAACTTGATAAGTGTATACAATCTTGCTATCGCTGTCACGCGTTGCTATTTTTTATTGTAACTTGGAATCATCATATCATCTTTAGTTTCTAATTGTTGTGATGAAAAAAAAGGTAATCGAGTCGTGAAGATACGGGTGGCTTGTTCAAAACCCGCGATTCTATTTTTAAATGCGATTTTTTCTTCTTCGAATATACCGCGCTCTTCATCGAGTGTTTTTTGACTATCTTTTTGTAGTAATTTGGAAGACCATTGATGAAATTTAAATGCAACCCGCATGCTTTTTTCTTCTTTTTTAAGTTTTCGACCAACCACAATTTTTTCTACCACCGTAGCAAGTCTTGCTTCAGCCAGATCTTTGTTTTGTTCTTTGAGGTGTTTGTCCATTAGTCTATACTTTAATGTGCCAAGTTCTGGCGGTGGTTGGGTGTCTTGACTCATTTCATGCAGATCTTTTTGTAATTGGATTGCATATTTATCATCAACAGTCTTCATGATTCCTGTTTTGGCAAATGCAATTAAACACGAGAAGCTGACACAGCAAATGGTTAAAACAAGACTGGGAGGAAAGAAGCACCATACTGCAATGGCAATGGTGCTTAGAACATCCAAACCAAATTTATATTGATAATATTCTTGGTTGCGACGATATTTATTATCGTGTTGAAGATATAAAGCGCGTTTATTCCAATTTTTTGTAATCAATTGCTTTTTTTCAGCATCATTTAAAATTCTAAAATGTATATCGTTGGTATCCTCATCATCAACATCAAGGCTTCCATAATGCTTGTTGTTTTTATTGTCTGTTAGAATATAGTCCACGGTATTATGCTGTTGTCTGATTTCAATGTCGTAGCCATAATAGTAGTCTTTTTGACTGTAATGGGGTTTTTCCCAAAGCATTAAAATTGATTCGATGATGTTCATGGAAGCACTTAGGAAAAAAAGTGACGCGGAAATGGTGGTCATAACCCCCAAAGACATGGCACATACTAAATAAGCGCCCATAATCAAACCGGTGGTGACCGTTTTAAACAACAGTTGTTTCCATTTCTCTTCGGTGGTGACCGTACCATTATTAAACGTTTTATACCACTCCCATGATAAATTCAGTCCATTAACGACAATACCCATTAACGCAACATTTTTTAGCAATGAAAACGTTTGACTTAACCAATCAAGAACCATTGGAAAATTTGATTCTAACCATAAACTCGTACCGTTGATGACATCAGGCGCGATATTCCACAAAACACCAACACCAACACTAAGTGATGCACCAACAATGCTGATGAGTGTCCAATTCCAGGGTGGCCGAACATCGTTGATGATTCGAATTAACGTTTCGATATGATGATTACCGTCCTTGGCCAGTAGTGTTAGTAACTGATGCAAATCGGTAATTGATTCTTTGTCAAATAAATATTCATGGTATCGGGCTCTTTCTTCTTGCGTTAAGCCAAGGTAAAGTGCTTTAACGATTGGATCATTTTCATTGACCATGATCGACTGATATAGCGTTTTTGCATCATATATAGTGCATATGTCGCTCATGATATGATAGATTTCTCGAGTGCTGGTTCCTCTTAAAAACTCAATAACACAATTTTTTAAGACATCAACGTCTTCTTTTTTACATTTCAATGGTTTGATCGTTTTGATTAAAGAAACCATGGAATTCAATTGAGATGAATCCGAATGTTTAGAGGCTTCAACCAAAATCCAATATAAATTGGGGCTTGTTTCTTGCTCGAATGTTTCGTGAAATAATGCTTTTTGTTCATCTGGAAGGTTTGCCATGATGGCTTCTATCAATACATCACTTTGATTGGGTTCAATAGATTGAAGTAATGTTATGGCATCGTGTTTAATGCAGAAACTTCGAAT
>CAISSD010000272.1 GCA_903887975.1 uncultured Legionellaceae bacterium
AATTGGGCAATATTTAATTCTTTAAGAGATTTTCCATAATAAATTTGCGCGGCTGCCCCAACACCATAAGCACGATTTCCCAAATAGATTTTGTTAAGATAAAGCTCTAAAATTTTTTCTTTACTGAGTTCTCGGTCAATTTTGATGGCCAACATGATTTCATTGAATTTACGCAGAAATGTTTTTTTTCGGTTTAAAAAAAAGTTACGTGCCACTTGCATGGTGATGGTGCTGCCACCTTGAGATTTTGTTCCCGTTTGGATCATTCGTACGGTCGCTCTGGCCAAACCAAAAACATCAACCCCGGGATGATCAAAAAAGCGCTGATCTTCTGTGGCAAGTAGTGCATGAATAAGGGTGGGGGGGATGTCTTTATAGGCCACAGGAATGCGCTTTTTTTCTCCATACTCTTGAATTAACAAGCCTTCACTGCTATACACTTGCAAAGGAACTTGTAATTTGACAGTTTTTAATGAGTCAACTTGTGGCAATTGGCTTTCAACATAAAGGTATAAGATTGCAAAGGCAATCATCATGATCAACGAAAAACTAATCAGCGCCAAAAGGCTTTTACGCCAAAAGAAGGTTTTAAAACTCATGAACAATCTTGTATTTTAAGCAAATATTTAAAGATTATAGCGCACTCTACTTTTAATTTCATACTGCTTCGTTTAATATTCGCATGGTTCACGGAAAAAACACCATCCAACCTTGTCAGGAGATTTCTTGTGCTGTGCATTGATATGGGCAGTTCTGTTTTAAAGATACTCGATGTTCGTTTTAATCAATCTCGCTTGGTGATTGAGCGCTTCTTTATTGAACCCATTGATTCTCATGAGGCAATGATTCATTTTCTATCCAACCTAAATAAAGAATCCAAAAAAACCTGTATTGCTTTGTCTGATGCGTTCATTGTTCGAAAAATCATTCAAGTGGGTGCTGGGCTTTCTTGTTCCGATGTAGAATCTTTGGTGCACATGGAAGCGTGTCGTTTACTGGGCTTACCAAGTCATGAGGTGGCTTATGATTTTTATGATCATAATCGCTCAAACGCTGAGATGTTTAAAGAGATTTTAATGGTGGCCTGTCCTAAAATTGAAGTCATGAATGCGGTTGGGCTCATCGAAGCGGCTGGTTTAGAGGTTTCACGGGTTGATGTTCAATCGTTTGCGCTTGAGCGGTCTTTTCGTCGTTGTTTGCCTGGCTTGTGGTTTGGTTCTTCAATTCGAACCATTGCAACCTTTGATATTGGGGTCCATGAACTTCATGCACTGATTTTTCACGAGCAAGAATGGATTTTTTTTTGCTCGAAACCCATCAATGGCCATGTTTATGAATCAATTCTTACAGGTATTCAAGAGCTTTTAGCCGCATTTTTTGTGAGCCATCCTAGCATTGAATCCATAGACACTATGTTGGTTTCAGGCGGTGTGTGTTTGACCCCTAATTTGGTCTCCAAGCTCAATCAAACATTGAACATCCCCATACAATTGGCTCATGTTGTGGAAAACATGGTCATTGGCGCGGAGGTGAATGGTTATGATTTTAATCGGCATGCTGTTTTTTTTACAAAAGCTGCTGGAATTGCTTTGGGTGCGGTGTCATGAGGGGTTTGAATGTCTTGCCATGGCGAGAAAATTTGCGTCAACACGCAAGAAAAAAGTTGCTTTTATTACTGTTAACAACATTGCTCATGGTTTTGATTTTTTCTGGATTCATTCATGGTGTTATGGGGTTTGCTTTTAAAAAACAAAAACAAGATCTGAAGTCCTTAAAACATCAATCCTTAATATTGGACCAACGACGGCAACGTTTGCTGCGTTCAAAAACTCAAAGTGATTTGGCACGACTTAGATTTCAAAAAATTCATGAATTGTCTTTACTCCAGTCGATAATATCGCGTTTTTTGTCTGAATTATCGACTGTTGTGCCACAGGATTTGGTCATTAAAAATCTCGTTTATCACGAACGTCATGTGGTGTTGGTGGGGAAGTTTGTTCATCATCACGCCTTGATGCAGTTGATTAAAAATATGAAACACAATCCTTTGTTTAGCAATGTTCGATGGTTACGCCATGATTATGCTGTGGACCATGCGTTTAAAATAATGTGTGATGTGGGTGATATGAAAAATGATGCCAAAGTTTGATGGATGGTTGTTTTTAGTTTGGATTTCTCATTCAACGTTCATCAATAAGATTCCCTGGATGTTGGCGGCCGTGTTGATGCTGATTTTGGGGGTGAAATTTTGTCATGATGACATTCAATTGCAGCAAAAAAAATTGGCTTTAGTCGAACATATTCGCCATCAAACAGAAGAAATTGCGCTATTAAAAGCTTATGAAAAAAGCATGAATGCGTTGATGAAAGACATAGCGCCATCACCCATGGTATTGGTGCGTCAAAATGAATGGCAAGATGTTTTGGAGTGTGTTGCTCAAAAAGCAGCATTGAGCCAATTGGCTGTTGAATCCATCATGCCTTTGGGGATGCTCCAAGATGATTTTTATGTTGAGCGAGCTTTATCGTTGGTCTTGAAGGGAAATTATGTTGCTTTGCGCGGATTTGTAAAATCTTTATCCCAATTAAATTGGTTGATGACCTGGCATGATGTTTCTCTTGATGCTGATGATGGTGTTTTACGTTTAAAGCTTGGCATTAAATTTTATCAGCAGATTGAATAGGAGGTTTTTTTGATGCGATGTATCTTTTTAGGATTCATGATGATGGTGCTTCATGTTTGTGATGCCAGCAATAATCCGTTTGAGATGCATTCAAAAAAGCTAAAACAACAATCCCAATCAATGCAAACCATTTTATTGCCCATTTATTACGCCAAGGCCTATGATGTTGCGTTGCTGTTGAATCAGCATGCTGGTGTTTTTTTATCCACCAAAGGGGTTGTGGGCAGTGATGCGCGAACCAATAGTATTTGGGTTAAAGATACAGTTCACAACATTAACGAGGTCAAAAAGATGCTTGCGGCTTTGGATGTGCCATTGAAACAGGTGATGATTGAGGCGAGAATTGTCAACATGACACAAAGCTCTGCTGAGGATTTGGGTATTCGTTTGGGGCCATCGGCGTCTACCGTCGATAAAGCAGCTTCTGCTGCACCCAGTCTTAATGGATTAAGTTTGGATTTGGCTGCCATGCCTTTGGATGCCAATCCATTGGTTTTTGGGGTTGCTTTGGCCAAATTGGCTGATCATGTTTTATTGGATCTGGAATTGTCGGCGCTTGAGAGTGCAGGAGAGGCTGAAATTATTGCCAGGCCGCGGTTGTTAACCTTAAATCAACAATCAGCCTTGATTAAATCAGGAGAAGACATCCCTTATCAAGAAGCAACACCAACAGGTGCCACATCGGTATCGTTCAAACAAGCGGTGATGAGTCTTAAGGTGACGCCTCAAATCACACCCAAAAATCAGTTGATGATGACGTTGGTGATTCACCAAGATTCAGATTCAGGGCAAAGAGTTCAAGGTGTGCCCATTATCTTAACCAAATCGATAGAAACCAATGTTTTGGTTCGCAATGGTCAAACCATTGTTTTGGGTGGCATTTACAAACAAGATAAAAACAAGCATCATGTAAGAGTTCCTTTCTTAAGTCATTTGCCGTTAATCGGATCGATTCTTCAACGAAAAGAACATCGAATTAAAAATGAGGAGTTGCTCATTTTCATTACTCCAAGGATAATATCACCAATTTGAATGAGTGGAGGGCTAGCATAAAAAATGAGTATCGTTAAAGTACGTAATATATTTCTCATAGGGCCTATGGGTGCGGGAAAAAGTACCATTGGTCGTACTTTGGCAAAAGAGCTTAAGTTGGAATTCTTTGATTCAGATGAGGTGATTGAAGAACGAACTGGGGCAAGTGTCGCTTGGATATTTGATGTCGAGGGCGAAGAGGGCTTTAGAAAGCGTGAGCAAAAAATTATTGATGAATTGACGCAAAAAAACAATATTGTTTTGGCCACAGGTGGTGGTGTTGTCATTACACCAGAAAACCGTAATGCTTTGGCAGCAAGGGGTACGGTTATTTATCTAAAGACTTCGCTACAACAGCAGTATGAGCGCACCAAGCGTGATACCAAAAGGCCTTTATTACAAACGGATGACTTGGAAGGGCGCTTGGAGTCATTAAGAGACGAGCGAGAACCTTTTTATGAAGAGCTTTCGGATGTGAGTTTTGAAACCGATAGACTGACGGTTAAGGCCGTTGCCAACAACATTATTCGATATCTTTATGGGGATTAGGGGTTATTTATTAATCCTCGTGAGTATTATTCTGGGTGTTGTTTGGTTGATGCATCATTCATTGAAAAGCTCTTTGACGCATTCAATGAATGATGTGAAGGTTTATGTGAGTCAAATTCCTTATTTGAGAACATCTGCTCTGTCGCATGTGGTGAGACCCGTGTTGTTAAAAAAATCACAAGTTTTGGCCTATTATGAGGAAGAAGGTCATGATCCATCACAAGCGGTGGTGGATCGCGTGATTGTTTTGCCAAGCATTAGGACGGTTTAAATGCGTTTTGTTATTTTATGTGCTCTGGGGCTCTGCAATCTCTATGGAATGGGATTTTCCCACGCCAATAGTCACCATCCTCAAGAGTTCCTTAAAAAAATTGCTGGGAAAAAACAGGAAGGACGCGACATCGTTGAGCATTATTGCGCCACTTGTCACGCCGAGAAACCTTTAATTCCATTGGGCGCACCCAGAATGGGCGTACCAAAAGATTGGTCACCGCGACTAAAGCAAGGATTGAATAAACTGTTGCAACACACCGAAGAAGGCATAGGGTTGATGCCCGCGCGAGGCGGGTGTTTTGAGTGTAGCGACCATCAACTCAAACTTGCGGTGATGGTTTTGTTGTCTGGTACAAAATAAAACACATCAACAGTGTGACGCAAGAAAAGATGACGTACATGGTTTGCGACATCCATGGCCCATGGCTCATAAAATAACGTTGCGCAGGAAAATAAAAGTACGCTGCTTTGGAAAAAGCTTCTTCAATACCGGGTACGTTAATGGGGTACCAAAATCTAGAAATTACAAGAGAGCATGCGAGCAATATCATACTTTTCTTTATTGTGAATGGGTGTGTTTGCTGATTTAAGTGAATCAATAATGGGAAAAGGAAAAAGGGAAAAAAAGTTATAAAATGGCGCGATTCTGTATTGACAGACATCACTAGTCCCAACATTAAAATCATAAAATAGCCATATCCCCAAGGTTGTGTGATGCGGTATAGGTTTGGCCAATATCGATAAATCAGTAGCATGCATGGTCCAAAATACATGAATGATGTCACCATAAATACAAATGGATCAGCAAGAGGTGGTAAAATTAAACGGACCATGATCATCATTGGTAACGAAATTAAAGCGGTGCCATCACTGTAATGGCCAATCAACCAATGCGTCAATCCAAAAAGACCACCCATCATTAAAAGAGATTTCCAAGATAAATCACTAAAAAAATTTTTTATGAATTTAAACGGCGCATATTGAATGGGCCTTAAGATGGCATAAACATAAAGTATCAAGCTTAAAACCGAGACCATGATTATATATTTTGGTGCATATGATCCAGACACTTGTTCCAACATCATGCGAAGCGTATTGCTTTTTTTGAAATGATTGCCCAATGCGGTGTAGGCAATCATCCATATGATACTATAGCTTAGCAAGATGGTGGTTATGATGATGCGTTTTATAAAAATAATTGCTTGACGTTCTTTCGGTGTTTGACATAAAGATTTTGCCATATTTTCAGTAGGCATATAATTTAATAGAAGTCCTGTTAATAATAAACTTGGCCACACAAAAGCACTAATCATGATGATGACTACAGGTATTTTTTGATGTCTTAGAAAGAAAAATAAAAAACATAAGGATAAAGTTAACGCGGTTGTGTCGGTTAAAAAAGGATAGTAGCCGGTTAATTTTAATATAGGATAATTAAAAAACAGTGCC
>CAISSD010000273.1 GCA_903887975.1 uncultured Legionellaceae bacterium
AACAGACCCCGATGAACCCAAAAAATTCTTTATTTTTCTGGCTATTTTTGATAAACTAAATGGTTTTAATGTGTAAAAAAGGATTCCATTGAGATTAAAAAGACGCTTTGTTTTCACCCTGTTGCCTTTATTGATGATGATGCCTTATGCCACAAAAGCAACAGCCACGACTAGCGTTTGGAATGTATTGCGAGAGGAATTTAAACTCAATCACGAACTCAATCAACCCGCAGTGCAACATCAATTGCATTGGCTTATGAATCATCCCGGCTATTTAAATCAGCTGGCGCAATCTCAACCCTACATGTACCACATCATCACCGAAATTAAAAAACGCGGTATTCCAGGCGAAATCGCTTTAATTCCCATGATTGAGAGTTCTTATGATCCTTTTGCCTACTCGGGCGTTGGAGCGGCGGGTCTTTGGCAATTGATGCCCAAAACCGGTAGTGAATTGGGTTTGAAACAAGATTGGTGGTTTGATGCAAGGCGCAGCATCCGCTCCTCAACCAATGCGGCATTGCATTACCTCATGTATTTAAACACACAATTCAATCATCAATGGTTATTGGCTTTTGCAGCCTATGATGCTGGCGAAGGCACGGTATCTCGTAGCATCAAACAACACCAAGCTAAAAAAAATCCCCCTGATTTTTGGTCCTTGCCTTTGCCGCAAGAAACCAAAAACTACATTCCAAGGCTCTTGGCGTTGGCTGAAATCATTCAACATCCCGAACGCTACCACATCACACTGCCCAATATTCCCCACATTCCCTATTTTGAAGAGGTCAACATTGGCAGCCAAATTGATTTAAACCACGCAGCAAAATTAGCTGGCATTTCTTATAAAGATTTAATCAAGCTCAATCCTGGTTTTAACCACTGGGCAACCGCACCACATCAACCTTACAAATTATTAATTCCTGCCAATCGTGTGGATTATTTTAGTCATAATCTGTCATTGGTGCCCTTTCAACAACGCGTGAGTTTGGTGCAATATCAAGTCAAAGCACATGATTCATTAATTCAAATTGCTGCACAACACCATACCACCGTTAATCTCATCAAAAAACTCAATCAACTAAAATCTGACACACTCAAAGAAGGTCAAGCCATCATCATTCCCAGCAGTAAAAATACCATCACAGAACCACAACGACCAGTGATACCCAAAGCACATTTTGCAACACTCAGTCGTTATAAAATCATTCATGTGGTTCAAAGCGATGAAAACTTAGCGAGTATTGCAAAAAAATACACCATGAATCCTAAAGATATTCTTGCATGGAATCAATTAAAAAAAACCAACATCCATGCCGGTCAAACTTTAATTTTATGGAAAACGGTGTAGCAAAGTCTTACTTTCAAATCAACCCGCATTCGCCGTGGTTAATTTCAATTGACGTCCACACACCCATGCTTTTGTCAAACCTTGAAGTGCATTTTTCGACATATCTTTGGGTAAACACACCACCGAGTAATCATCATGAATTTTAAGACCTGTAATATCACGGCTCGATAAACCCGCTTCATTGGCAATGGCGCCAACAATATTTGAAGGTTTTGCACCATGTAAACGCCCAACATCCAAACGATAACGCTCTTGTGCGGCACTATCACGACCAAAACGTGGTCTATCGGCATCAAAAGGACGCGGTGAAAACGCTTGATCCGATTTTCGTCGAGGACGTTGATTATTGCCTCGTGCATCATTGGAAGGCCGCTCTCTGGATGAAGCAGATGGGGTGACTTCTCGTGGCGCTTTAGGCAATGCAATGGTTTGCTGCCATGATTTATCTTGATTCAACAGCAATGCCAACGCACTGGAAACATCAACCACCGAAACATCGGGGTGCGCATCCAAGTATTGTTGCATCAATTGACGATACTCATTCAAATGCGCATGAGTTAAGCGCTCGGTGATGTTCGTCATGAATTGCTCTTGACGTACTTTTTGAATCATAGAGTCGGTTGGCGCAACGATTTTAATAATGCGTTCACGCGTGTGTCGCTCAATCATCCCAAGCATTCTGGATTCTTTAGGCGTCACAAACAAAATCGTCACCCCACATCGTCCAGCACGACCCGTTCGACCAATGCGATGCACATACGTTTCACAATCGTGAGCCATATCATAGTTAATCACATGCGTGACACGCTCAACATCCAAACCACGAGCAGCAACATCGGTTGCCACCAAAATATCAATGGCACCTTGGCGAAATTGACTGATGATGCGCTCACGTAGCGCTTGGGTAATATCCCCATGAATCGCCATGGCACGATAACCATACTGTTGTAAAAGTGCTGCCACTTCATCAGAACTACTTTTGGTGCGCACAAACACAATCACGCCTTGATATTGCTCCACCGCCAAAACGCGCAGCAAAGCACTTGGTTTTTCAAATTGGGACGCAAACAAAAAGCGCTGCTCAATGCTTTTCACCGTGGCGGTTTCCATTCGAATTTCAACCGAAACCGGATCGGTCAAATAACTATTGGCAATTTGGCGAATGCGTGAAGGCATGGTCGCAGAAAACAAAGCAATTTGTTTGCCCTGAGGCAATTTTGCAAGAATGGTTTCTACATCTTCAATAAAGCCCATACGCAACATTTCATCGGCTTCATCCAAAACCAAAGTACGAAGTTCACTTAAATCCAGGGTTTTACGCTCCAGATGATCCAAAATACGTCCTGGTGTACCCACCACAATTGCCGCACCATCACGCAATGCTTTTAATTGTGGACGATAATCTTGTCCACCACACAACACCACAACACGCGTGCCTTTTTGATGCGCACTTAAACTCTCAAAATGCTCTGCCACCTGAATGGCCAATTCTCGAGTCGGTGCCAAAACCAACGCCTGTGGTTTTTTTTGTGTGGCATCCAAACGCTGTAAAATAGGCAAAGCAAATGCTGCGGTTTTACCCGTCCCAGTTTGTGCCTGACCAATCAAATCGCGACCTTGCAGCAAAATGGGGATGGTTTGTGCTTGAATAGGTGATGGGGTGGTAAAATTTAGGGCAGCCAAGGCTTGAAGTAAAGCATCAGATAATTTCAGTGCTGCAAATGTTGTCAATTCTTGTGTCATATTATTCCTGAATAATTTAAAGAAACCCCAAAACATTGGGTATCTTAGAAAAGAGGCGCAGTATATCACAAATTAGATCGAAATGCATTCTTTTTATTCCATTGGGATGATCACACCCAAGCAGCCAAACCACACGCTTGTTGTATGGCATGGCGTGCATCAAGCTCCAAGGCTTTATAAGCACCGCCAATCACATGAACGGTTTTTCCAAGCTCTTTTAAAGGCGCATAATAGTCATTCAAGGACTCTTGCCCCGTACAGATCACAATGGAATCAACCGCCAAAACCATAGGCTTATCATTGATGGTCACATGCAATCCCGCCTCATCAATCTTGTCATAACGAACACCCGAAAGCATCTGCACCTGTTCGTGCTTCAAATGCAAGCGATGAATCCACCCCGTGGTTTTACCCAAATGAAGACCCAATTTTTCCTTTTTTCGTTGTAACAAATAAACCTGTCGTTTGGGTGATTGTGGTCGCGGCTTTACAATACCACCACGATGATGCACTGCTCTATCAATACCCCATTCATCACAAAATGCCTGCTGAGCATCATCGTTTTGATGCGCTGTTAGCCAAGCAGACACATCAAAACCAATGCCCCCCGCACCCAAAACCGCCACACGCTTGCCTGGCGTTTTAACACCAGTTAACACCTCAAGATACGTCATGACCTTGGGATGTTCTATGCCCTTTATATCAGGTATGCGTGGAACAACACCTGTGGCCACCACCACCTCATCAAAAGAGGCCAAATCATTTAAATCAACATGGCTATTTAAAACCACTTGAACATCAAAACGCGCCAGCTGATGCTCAAAATATCGAATGGTATGATTAAAATCTTCTTTGCCCGGAATTTTTTTAGCCAAATTAAATTGTCCGCCCAAAACATTATCTTTTTCAAACAAACACACGCGATGTCCACGCTCCGCCGCAACCGTTGCAAAAGCAAGACCTGCCGGCCCCCCACCCACCACCGCAATGGTTTTGATTTGCGTTGCTTGTGTGTAAATCAACTGGGTTTCATTGCATGCGCGCGGATTCACCAAACAAGACGCCGTTTTGTGGGCAAAAACTTGATCCAAACAGGCTTGATTGCACGCAATACAAACGTTAATGGCACCAGAATCACCACGTTTGGCTTTGGCAACAAACTCAGGATCCGCCAAAAAAGGCCTTGCCATAGAGACCATATCGGCATACCCGTCTTCCAACAGGGCATTGGCAAGCTCTGGCGTATTGATGCGATTGGAGGTGATGAGTGGCACACGCACTTCTTGGCGCAATTGCTTGGTGACACTTGCAAAAACGCCAGGTGGAACCATGGTGGCAATGGTGGGAATGCGCGCTTCGTGCCATCCAATACCGGTATTCAATAGGGTCACGCCAGCATCTTGTGCAGCACGCGCCAATAAAACGACTTCTTCCCAACTGCTGCCATCTTCAATCAAATCCATCATCGACAACCGATAAATGATGATGAAATTTTCCCCAACAGCATCACGAATAGCTTTTAAAATGGCCAACGGAAAACGCATGCGGTTTTCAAACGAACCACCCCAAGAATCCGTTCGATGGTTGGTGCGCTTCACCAAAAATTGATTGAGTAAATACCCTTCGCTACCCATAATTTCAACACCATCATAGCCTGCAGCCTTGGCAAGACGCGCACATCGCGCAAAATGTTCTATGGTTTTGAGCACGCGACGTTGGCTCATGGCCCAAGGTGTGAACGGCGTGATGGGTGATTTAATCCGACTGGGCGCCACAATAAAAGGATGATAACCATAACGCCCCGCGTGCAAAATTTGCAACACAATAGCCCCGCCTTCATCATGAACCGCCTCAGTCACACATTCATGCTTTTGCTGCTCTGTTGCAGAAATTAATTGTGCTGAAAAAGGCATCAGTCGTCCAGTACGATTGGGCGAAAAGCCACCGGTGACCATCAACGCCACATCGGCTCTAGCACGTTCTCGATAAAACGCAGCCAAACGATGCAAATCGTTGCGATCTTCCTCAAGTCCCGTGTGCATGGAGCCCATCATGATGCGATTTTTGAGTTGTCGATACCCCAAATCCAGGGGCTGGAATATTTTTTTAAATGGGGTATTATCA
>CAISSD010000274.1 GCA_903887975.1 uncultured Legionellaceae bacterium
CAATGCCGCGGTCAACGTTGCTGAGGTAAAAATTGTCGCACACGTATTGGTCGACCACCGCTTCATCATCTCGGTGGAGACATCAAGCGGTGTTGTATGAAAAACCACACTGTGTTTGAATCGCTCCACCCAGCGAATGAATGCGGGATTTAATTCACCATAAGCTTGAACCGTGATTTTAAGCACTTTTAAACGCTCTTGGCAACGCAATAAGCCTGGATAAGCCGTTAACTCGATGGTTGCCATGCACGATAATACAGCGTCCCAACACTCAATCAATGCCAAACAAAAATTCTTAAAATGAGCATCTTTTTCCAGCAATGCGGCATTAAATCGTGTCTCATCAGGAATGAAACGCCAAAGATCATCAAGTACAATGTCAAGCTGATGATCCCACTGCTTTAAAGGCTGTTGCGCGAGATCCAACATCGGCCATTCGCGCAGCACATCATTCATGAGATCTCGACATTGCCGGGTACTCCAATGGGTGCTTTGAAAATAGGTGGCAATTTCAGGCAATTGATGGGCTTCATCCAATACCACCACCTCAACACTTGGGAGTAAATCACCCAAGCCATCATCTTTTAATTGGGAATCTGCAAAATACAAATGATGGTTGGTGACCACCAAATCAGCCTCTAGAGCACGCCGACGCGCTTTGACCAAAAAGCACGTCTGATAAACATCACATTCAGTGCCCAAACAATTGTCCGCGGTGGAGGTCACATAGGGCCAAACCGCCGCATCTTCTGCAATTTCAGGCAATTCACCGCGCTCACCATCCACCATGCGTGATAATTGTTTTTGGACCAACAATACCTCTTGAGCAATCGATGCGTGGGTAAAATGACCTTCCTCCGCATGCAATCGAGTGCGGTAGCGACAAATATAATTGGCACGACCTTTTAAATTTTGCACTCGTTTGGACAAACCCAACGCGCCAAGAAGTAGGGGTAGATCTTTGTAAAAGAGTTGATCTTGCAAGGTTTTGGTGGCCGTGGCAATCAAGGTTTTCTTGTTGCTCAAAAGACAAGGCACCAAATACGCAAAAGTCTTGCCTGTGCCCGTACCGGCTTCGGCGACCAAAAGTTCGTTGTGTTCAATGGCTGTTGCAATATGCATGGTTAATGTTTGTTGCGCTTCACGCGCAACAAACCCTGGCACAACATGACGCAAACGACCACCTTCGCCCAAAGCTTTTTGGCAATCGACAACAAAGTCTTCGGTGGGCGGGCTTACTTGGTCCACTCTTTTTCTAAATATTGAAGCTTGCCATCAACCCCTTCCCAAGCTTTGGCATCTTCTGGAGGCTCTTTTTTAGCGGTAATATTGGGCCATACCTGAGACAACTCGGCATTAAGCGCTAAAAAAGGCATTTGCGCTGAGGTTAAATCGTCTTCAGAAACAATGGCATTAACGGGGCATTCTGGCTCACATAAAGCGCAATCAATGCATTCTTCTGGATGAATCACTAAAAAATTAGGTCCTTCATAAAAACAATCAACTGGACAGACCTCAACACAGTCGGTTAATTTACATTTAATGCATTGCTCAGTCACCACAAATGTCATTTTAATAATCCCAATGATTTAACAGCCTCACGCTCTTGGCGAAGTTCATTCAATGTGGCTTCGAATTTGGCTTTGGCATAGTCATTAAACTCAACACCTTCCACCACACGAACAACCCCTTCCTCAAGCCCCACACGTTGAACCAAATCGCGCTCATAACGACAAGGAAATGAAAAAACCAACCCTTCATCGACACCATATTCACCACGAGAACAAAGCGCCATAGAAAAAGACTCACCCATCACCGTAT
Source organism: uncultured Legionellaceae bacterium (assembly GCA_903887975.1). Taxonomy (GTDB): domain Bacteria; phylum Pseudomonadota; class Gammaproteobacteria; order Legionellales; family Legionellaceae; genus CAISSD01. Next base: position 1,822 of record CAISSD010000274.1, read on the forward strand.
CGCTTGTCAAATGCTGCACACCACGAACAATGGCATTGGCAGCGGACGCTGCCGAAGAAGCACCTCGCGCTTTAATCACCGCAGCACCTCGTTGTTGCACCAAAGGTACAAATTCATTTTTCAACCAGTCTTCATCCTGAATCACTTTGGCGGCTGAGTGTCCATCAATTTTGGCATGGTAAAAATCTGGAAATTGTGTGGCCGAATGATTACCCCAAATGGTCATTTGGCTCACTTCAGTCACATCCACATTGGCTTTTTGGGCCAATTGGGTCCTGGCTCTTAATTCATCCAACATGGTCATGGCATAAAATCGGTCTTCAGGAATATCTTGGGCATGGTTTTTGGCAATGTAACAATTGGTATTGCAGGGATTACCAACCACAAAAATTCGAATGCGTTCACTGGCGTATTGATTCAACGCTTGACCTTGCGTTGCAAAAACACCACCATTGATGGTTAGTAGTTCCGAGCGCTCCATCCCTTGTTTTCGTGGTACTGATCCAACAAGAATCGCCCAATCCACGCCATCAAAACCTTGCTTTAAATCTGATGTACATAAAATACGTTTCAAGCGAGGAAATGCACAATCGTCCAACTCCATCGCAACACCGGCAAGTGCTGGCATCGCGGGTTCAATTTCCAATAAATTCAATTCCACATCCATATGTGGTCCAAACATCTCGCCACTGGCAATTCGAAACAACAATGCATAACCAATGTGACCTGCAGCCCCAGTGACGGCAACGCGTATTCTAGCATTCATGGATTAACCCTTCATTTTGTCATTAATTTGATATGGAGAATATGATACAATCGATGCCTTCAACAATCCAGTACGAAACCCAACATGTTGCCCCTTTCTCTTTATATTCATACCCCATGGTGTGTTCAAAAATGTCCTTATTGCGATTTTAATTCGCATAAAAGCCCCAATACATTGCCAGAATCAAGCTATATCCAGGCATTAATTGCTGATCTTGAAGAAGACGTACGCCATTTCCCAAATCATAGGCTTATCCAATCGATATTCATCGGTGGCGGAACACCGAGTTTACTTTCAGCAGAGGCTTATGAAACCTTATTTACAGCATTAAAAAAACACTTAATTTTTGCACCCCATATAGAAATAACGCTAGAAGCCAATCCTGGCACAGTCGAGCAACAACGCTTCAAAGACTATCTGGCAATCGGCATCAATCGTTTATCTCTAGGAATCCAAAGCTTTAACCCCATCCATCTTAAAAAACTCGGTCGCATTCACAACGATAAAGAAGCACACAAAGCCATTGAATGTGCCAGAAATGCGGGATTTAATAACATCAATCTGGATTTAATGCATGGATTGCCCGAACAATCGGTGCAAGAAGGTTTAAACGATTTACGCGCTGCACTTGCTCATGAACCTGAGCATCTATCGTGGTATCAACTGACTTTAGAACCCAATACTATATTTTACAAAAACCCGCCCAAACTGCCTTCGGAAGAAAAAGTCCATCAATTGGAGACTACAGGATTTGATTTACTCCAAAAACAAGGATTTGAACGCTATGAAATTTCAGCTTTTTGTCGCCATCAAAAGTATGCACAACATAATTTAAACTATTGGTTGTTTGGCGATTATTATGGCATTGGCGCTGGCGCTCATGGCAAGCTGTCTAAACTTGACGATCAAAGCATCACAAGAACCAGAAAATACCGTCAACCTCATGATTATCTAAACATAGAAAAACCTTATTTGGCTGAACAAACAACACTCTCAACCAAAGATAGACGATTTGAATTCATGCTTAATACCACAAGGTTAACACAACCCATCACCTTGGATCTGTGGACTGAACGAACGGGATTAGAACCATCAGAGCTCACACCCTATCTTGAACAAGCCAAGGCACGTCAGTTGATTGAGGATGCGCCGAATGGTTGGATGGTAACTGAGCTTGGACGTCGATTCAGCAATGATTTACAGGCCATCTTTTTATAAACCAAAATCAAAAGATGGCGACGCCAAATCACTTAAGGTCTCGCCCAACCAGAAGCAACCTTCATCCACAGCATGCGCCACTTCATCGATAAACACCCAAAAACCCTGCGTCAACACATCACCCAGCAAACCAATGGCATCAACAGCCAAAAAAGCACCCAACATGCAGCTACCCGTACCCAGCAACGCACAAAAAACCATGGGCATGGCTGCACATTGCAATAGAGCAGCACCAACAACCGCCGATGCCACGACCGCAATCAAACACAAAAGAGCAGTTAATAATTTCGCCAAATCTTGAACATAGGGAAACGGCAATAAACCAACAAGACTAATAAGCGCGATGAGGGGAGTCAACACAGGACAACAAAAGGTCGCACCCAGTGCACAAACACCACCTACACTTGCGCTCATCGACAGCATGGATGCACCCAAAGATGCTGCAAAGCCAACACCAAGGGAACCCAAACCAACCACCCCAACCCCAACATAAAGCGCAGCATTCACATCATAACGTTGGAAAAAACTCATGGTGCATCCTCCGTAAATTCGTGACAAATTGTATCATAATTATACTTAACATATCAATCTTAAATACAATGTCACAATGATGCGAGAGAACATGGCGTTATACCATTCTTGTTAAGCGCTGCATGAGCAATAAACCTAAGCTTTTCCGTGCATCACAGATAAGATGAATATAGATGAGTTGTTCGTTTATTTCATAAATAATACGATTTTTACCCGATACAACTTGTCGATGGTGCATGAGGTTTAGTGCTTCAAGTTCATCGGGCACATGGCCTAATTGAGGAAATGTTCGAATCGTTTCAATAGATTGTTTGATTTTTTGATAGCAATCTTCCCAGGATTTTTTTGAAAAATCTTTTAAAAGATACTTTTTGATTGCTTTCAAATCATGCTCAGCCTCTTGTAAAAATAAAACCTTGTACACCATACAATTAGTCCTCATCCAAATCAGAAAATACTTGATCTGCATCTCTAAACTTTCCTGTCTTGATTTGTGCCTCGCCAAGAGCCAATAATTTTAACAAAGCAAATGTTTCTTGATATTGCTCATAAGAGTTGATGTCCATCACCACCATTTTTGCTTCACCATTTTGAGTAATAATGATTGGTTCATGATCGCTTGAAATTTGCTTAACAATCTCAGCCGTGTGACTTTTGAGATAAGAAATGGGTTTGATTTGCGTTGAAAATTTCATGTTGATTCCTTATATTGGATGCATAACCAAATATAATCTTAATTTAGTTATTAATCCATGTTTTTTTACCCACGCCTTATTGATTAAATTTTGATGCGACCGTGGTATGACACGCAATAAAGTTGTATTATCAAATTTGTTTGGAGTACCATACGACAAACGCACTATTTTAATCAAACAACATGCCCTACCCCATACTCATTGGATTTTTAATCCTAACCGCTTATCTTTTCGGCTCTGTCTGCTCAGCCATCATCATTTGCAAACTATTTGGCTTACCCGATCCCAGACAACATGGCTCGAACAATCCAGGGGCCACGAATGTCTTGCGCTTGGCGGGGAAAAAATATGCCTTATTGGTGTTGTTCTTGGACATGCTCAAAGGCTTCTTGCCCGTGTTGTTGGGACGACTTTTGGATGTTGACACGACACTTTTAAGTTTTATCGCACTTTTTTCCATTTTAGGACATGTGTATCCTGTGTTTTTTCAATTTCAAGGCGGTAAAGGAGTTGCCACAACCCTCGGTGCCTTATTGGGGTTTAAGCTTTTTTTAGGACTTGGCGTTGTCTTCACTTGGCTTTTGGTGGCAGGCATCACTCGTTATTCATCACTATCATCGCTTATTGCCATCACACTTGCCCCCATTTACACCTGGTTCGTCACGGGTAATCTTGGCGCAAGTTTGGGTATTGCGCTGATTAGCGTCATTATTATCATGCAACATCGAAAAAACATTGGCCGATTACTTCAAGGGAAAGAGCCGAAGATTGGTGCTTCGTAAAAATATCAGTGCAACCAACTTTCTAAAGCATAAACAGGAATCTCAACCAATTTATCCTGCTTGGCAAATAGGCCTGTGGATATTTTTAGTCCAAATGTGGATTGCGGATGTGTTTCTAAAAAAAGATGCATGCTTTTCATCGCCCCAGTATGGGCCGACTTAACTTCAACAGGAACAATTTGACCTTCTTTTAAAATGATAAAATCAATTTCTGCATTACTGCTTTTTGCCTCTCGATGCCAATAAAATAATTTAGCTTGCTGATGGAAATCAGCGTGCGCCATGATCTCTTGTGCAACAAACTGTTCCATCAACTCCCCCTGGTTCATCCATGGCAACGGATTTAATAACCATTGTCTCATATCCAAACCCAATAATCGCAGCGCAATCCCAATATCAAAGAAAAAGACTTTAAATTTTTTTTCATTTTGCATCGCACCCAAAGGCATGGATTGGGCCGATGTATGATAACAAACACTGGCAATACCTGACATTTCCAATAATTTTAAAGCATTTTTTATGGGTTCAATTCTCGAACCTTCATCAACATGGGTATAGATAAATTTTTTACCCAAAAACATCGGTATTCTTTCAAATACTTTCGTTACTTTGGAAATTTCATGTTGTTTGGCATATTTATGAAAATCAATCTGATATGACTCAATGATTTCATCTTGAATTTGTTGACACAATTTGGGATCGTGATGTGTACACCATGCATCAATGACCGCTGGCATCCCACCCATCCACATGTAGTGCTTCACATGTTCTAAAAGTTGCTTCGCAATAACGAGATCATTTTCTTGCTTTAACAAAAACGTTCGTAAATCGTCACGACCCAATACCGTTAAATATTCAGCAAACGATAATGGATAAAGATGCATAAATTGCACACGCCCAACCGCAATACCCCATTGATTTAAAGCAAAATCAAGTAGTGAGCCCGCAGCAATAATATGAATATCGGGTCTATCTTCTTTGAAATACCGAAGCGATTGTAACGCGCCTTCACAAGCTTGAATTTCATCAAAAAACAACAATGTATGACCTGGTTCTATGCTGATTTGGGTGTACAAAGCAAGCTTTTCCAGTAAAACATCAATATTTAAATCTTCTGAAAAATAAGAGTGGATGCGTTTGTTTTTTTCAAAATTAATTTCTATAAAACAATCAAATTGTTTGCCAAACTCACGAACCAACCATGACTTACCCACTTGACGACAACCACGAATAATCAATGGTTTGCGATAAGGCGAATCACGCCACAACATCAAGTCATTTAATCGATCACGTTTCAAGAAAAAACCTTTTTCGACGATGAATGACTTCAATATAGCTTTTATAATGTAAAAATACAAGGTTAAAACTACATTTAAAATGTAAAAAAACAACCATCAAGCCACGCTCATGCGCAGTGCAAGACGAATGAGTTGCTCGCAGGTTTTGTGTCCATCATCAATTTTTTGCACCCATTTGGTGGCCTCTTGGGTTTTATAACCCAAAGCCTCCAGCGCGCTAATCGCCTCGGCCTGCTCATGTTTAAGATGGGGTTGATGCTTAGACGGCATTGATACGCTCACATCCCCCACTTTATCTTTCATCTCAATCAACAAACGCTCTGCCGTTTTTTTGCCAATACCAGGAAGCTTCACCAACATCGCTAAATCTTCTTGATGAATGCACTGCACAAATGCATCAACCTCCATGCTCGACAAAATTGCAATTGCGCTTTTAGGACCAATACCATTCACTTTAATGAGCGCTCGAAACAAGGCGCGCTCTGCTTGATTAATAAACCCATAAAGCAACAATGCATCTTCGCGCACAACCGTGTGAATATGTAATGCAATGTCATCGATTTTGTCTTCCACCTGAAAAAAAGTCGACAACGATGTTTCAACATCATAACCAACACCATGGACATTCAACACCAATCTTCCAGGTTGCGATCGGTCAATGACCCTACCGCTCAACCAACCAATCATAACGACTCCTTGAGTTTTTGCGTCTGGGCTTTAAAAAAAGCCCGTTTTGCATGTGATGATGACAAATGGCAATGGCCAAAGCATCCGCCGCATCACTTTGCGGCGGTTTGGGTAATGACAATAATTGCATCACCATGTGTTTGACTTGAGGTTTTGTTGCCGCACCATAACCCACCAGGGCTTGCTTGACTTCACGTGCGGCATATTCTGCAATCGGCAAGCGATGCGTTGCACAGGCAACCATAGCAACACCCCGGGCATGCCCCAATTTAAGCGCAGAGCTTGCATTTTCATGCATAAAAATCGATTCAATGGCCACTTGTTGCGGTTGATGGCATTCCATTAACATACAAATACCATTAAAAATTTGGAGTAAGCGATCGCTAAACACGCCATCACCGGTTCTAATACAGCCACTATCCATATAGGATAATTGCTGATTCACAACACCAATCACCCCATAGCCGGTGGTACGTGAACCGGGATCAATCCCCAAAATAATGGTCATGAACCCATGGCATTCATGATGTCATCTGAATACTGCGCATTGGTATACACTTCTTGAACATCATCCAAATCCTCCAAAGCATCCACCAATTTTTCAATACGCTCGGCCGTTTCTGCATCGACCATCACCATGGTTTGAGCACGCATGTTCAATGCCGCATGTTCAATCTGAAATAATGCGCCGTTTAAAGCAGATAAAACCGTGTGAAATGCAGCAACCGGTGTGATGATTTCCAATTGCCCCTCTTCAAGCGATACATCATCAGCACCGGCTTCAATGGCCAAGTCCATGGCAGTTTCAATGTTTGGTGCGTGATTCAATAACAACTCCCCCTGGTGATGAAAAAGATAGGCCACAGAACCATCCGTTCCCAAATTGCCACCATGTTTGGTAAAGGCATGACGTACTTCAGAAACGGTACGGTTTTTATTATCCGATAGACAATCCACCAAAACAGCAACACCACCTGGTGCATAACCCTCATAGCGCATTTCAATCATGTCAGCACCATCTTGTCCACCAACACCACGTTTAATGGCATTATCGATGGTGTCACGCTTCATGTTGGCTTTTAATGCCTTAAAAATCGCATCACGCAACCGTGCGTTGGACGATTCTTCAGCCCCGCCAGTGCGCGCTGCAACAGAAATCTCCCGAATCAATTTGGTAAATATTTTTCCTCTTTTGGCATCTTGTAACCCTTTTCGATACCGAATATTTGCCCATTTACTGTGTCCAGCCATTTATAACCCCAACGCTTATTTTTTATTTATTTTACTTTGCCCTTAACATCAAACACAATCCCAATAGCATAAAAAGTAGTGTCGGCACGATGGCAGCAATTTCTGGCGACCATTGGTACACTTGGCTCATTGAGCCAAGCATTCGATTCATAATATAAAAACCAAAGCCCACCAACGCCCCCATCAACAATTTAGAACCCATGGTCGATTGCCGAAGCGGCCCAAATATAAACGGAATAGCAAGCCACATCATGACCATGGTGGTCAAGGGTTGAATGACTCGTTGCCAAAAAACCAACGACTCTTGCATCACAGGCTGTTTGTTTAGAACCCTGGTATGCCAGTATGAAAACAACGCTGGCAAAGTCATTTCATCAGGAGAAACCACCGGACTGAGTAAATTCGGATTTAAAGCAACATCCCAAGTTTCGCGCGCAACATGACGCGCATTCGTATGATCGTTAAACAACGATGTTTCATCAATATTTTGAGCATACCACACACCTTTTTCCCAGTGCGCTTCTTCAATCAAACGCGTCAACACCAAACGATGCTCGTCATCAAAATGAAATTGATGCACTCGATGAAGCCCATGATTCGGCAACAAACCCTCTATCATCAAAAAATCATTATTTTGTTTCAACCACATCCCCCTTGGAGTTCGCAACGCTTGACCGCCAGACAATGCCTCGGTTTTTAAATCATTGGCGGCACTCAAAAGTTTTGGCACAAAAAATTCACCCATGATGGTCACAAGCACCACCAAAATCATCGCGACTTTGAAAACAGAGCGGGTAATTTGCCCAATCGACATGCCGGATGCACGCAAAACAACCAACTCACAATGATTGGCAAGACCACCCAATCCCACCAAACACCCGAGCAAACACGCCATGGGAAATAATAAATAAACTTCATACGGCATTTGTAACATCACAAAAGATAGGGCCTTGGTCATTGAGTACCCCCCTTTGTCTAAACTTTCCAATTGACCAACAAAAAGAATAAACAATTGCAATGAAGACAACATCAAGGTCACCAAACCAATCGAAAACAAGACTGTTTTTGCAATATAGGCATCGATTATCTTCATGCAGGTTTCATCCAGTGGTGAACCATCAATCCAATCCCCAATAAAAAAACCAAACCATGCAACCACCACATCCCAAGAAACACCGGTGTTTTGCCAGCAAGCAACCAACCCTTGGCCACAAACATAAAATTGGCATAAACCATATAAATTAATAGTGCTGGAATCAACTTGGCATATTTACCGGTTCGAGGATTTAAACGGCTCAGGGGTACTGCGACCATCGTCAATGTTAAAACCATCATGGGAATTGATATTCGCCATTGAAATTCAGCCACCTTATCCAGTGTTGGATGATGCCACGGCAGTAAAGCACTGGTTTTTAAAGTACGTAAATCTG
>CAISSD010000275.1 GCA_903887975.1 uncultured Legionellaceae bacterium
GTGCGACATCATTGCCTTGGTGAGAAAATGATTTATAAAGTTCTGAAAAAATAAAAGACTCCATGATGCTTCCAATCAAGGGATGTGATGTTAACTGATCGATGGTTTGAATTTTTAATAAATAACACATTAATCCGGAGTCATAAAATTGAATTTTTGGGGTTTTAACCAGTCGTTTGTTGAAATTTTTATAATAGGGTGGGGTCAGATAAATAATGTAACTTGCTTCTAAAACGGAGATCCATCGTGAAATACTCGTATGACTCACACCCACATCATTGCCAAGACTTGTTAAATTTAAAGGCTGCCCAGCTCGTCCAGCCAAAAGCATCAAAAAGGTTTGAAATTTTCTTAAATCGCCAATATTGAGTAAATCATGCAGATCGCGCTTAATGTAGGTCTCAATGTAATCTCGATAAAATTGTGTTGGCGATAGGTGGTGTTGGTAAATGCGTGGATAGCCACCGGTGAACAAGTAATAAGATAGTGACTCAGAAGGAGGTTGATACGATTGGATGATCGCTTCTTGCCAAAAAGTTTGTGTTGAACGGTCCATGATTTCTGCCATACTGAGTGGCAATAATCTTAATAATGCGGTGCGTCCAGCAAGTGTTTGAGAAATGTTTTTATTAAGAGCAAATTGTTGTGATCCTGTTAAAATAAAGCGCCCAGTTTCCTCGCTTGCATCAACCACCGTTTGTAAATAAGAAAATAATTCTGGAACATTTTGTATTTCATCGAAAATAACAAAAGCTGAATACTGGTTTAAAAACCCACGAGGATCGGATGTTGCAAAATCGCGCACATCAGGATCTTCAAGCGAAATGTATTGATAAGATGGAAAGCAATGCTTTGCTAGCGTTGTTTTACCAGATTGACGTGGTCCTGTAATTGTCACAACAGGATATTGACTGGCATATTGTTTTAAACATGAGTGCAATTTTCGATTAAACATCACTGGCATCACTATGTAAGATTGAACATTCAATATTCAATCTTACATTTTTTATTGAGAGAGATCAATCTGTAGCGTTCTACCGAGGTATTCCTTCACCATCATCAAAAAAATAAAATGGCTCCCTCGTCTATTTTGTACTAAACTACAAAATAGACGAGAAAAAACGGTAGTATGGGATAAAATAGCCATGAAACGATACCTGGAATCTTTTGTTCAGCAAGATTTACAAAAAAAAATGGTTTTTATTGGTGGTCCAAGGCAAGTGGGCAAAACCACTTTGAGTCGCTCGTTGCGTGAGGATTATTTCAAGGATGGTGTTTATTTTAACTGGGATAATGATGAGGATAGACGGGCATTATTGAAAAAAGCATGGTTACAAACCAGTTCCTTGGTGATTTTTGATGAACTGCACAAGTATCCTCGTTGGAAAAACTGGATCAAAGGTGTTTATGACACAAGCCCACCCTTACAACATTATTTGGTCACGGGTTCCGCGCGCTTGGATGTTTATAAACGAGGTGGTGATTCTTTAATGGGGCGCTATCATTATTGGCGTTTGCATCCTTTAACGCTCGATGAATTACCAGAGCATATGTCTTTGGAAGAAGCTTA
>CAISSD010000276.1 GCA_903887975.1 uncultured Legionellaceae bacterium
CCATTAAGGATTTTATCGAACAATTAAGTGACTACCCAAGAATCAACAACGAGCCATTCATGCGCACCAAAGAGCGCATTTTGAAAGACATCGACATCAATCAAATCGATGCGCAACCAGATGTTATTTTTTGTTTGCTTCACAGCCAAAACTGGTATGAGGCCATTATTTACCATCATCATCGACGCCAAGAAGCCAAGACATTTAAAAATTTCAATGCGTTTTTAAATTTACTCCAATTGACTGTTGAAACAACCCTTCAATGCATTAAAAATCTTGCTGAATTTTTAATTACCTCCCTTTTAGGTCTAATCATCCATTATATTTTTATAATATTTATTATTTGTATTCCATCAATGATCATCACATCAAGCATCATGTTTTTTTTAGTCCAACTATTACCCGTATTAAATACAGTAGCAGACATCATAGAACTGGTTATATTTGCATTATCAATAATTATGGTTCAGAGTATGTTCTATTTTTTATTGGACACATTCGGATTATATGATTTTTTTTATACATCAATAAATCAATTCTCTTTATGGGCTGATGCCTATTTCTCTTCCTTCATAAACAACAGCGAAAAACTTTTTCATCAATGGCTGGACTTGGCAAGCAAAACCTGGTATTCATTATTTCAAAAATCTGAAACACCAGATGCCTCATTGTATAACCGATGCCTAGACAGTATTGATAGGCTTCTTATCATGATTGATAGCCCCAGTGCGCAGCAAAAAGCAGGGTTGCTGCAACAGATTTGGGCGTTGATATCCCAAGAAGAAAACCCCACCGATGAAGGCCAGCTGCGTGGCTATCTTAATCAAAAATACGAAATCACGCATCTTGGCAAAACGTATGAAGTCTCATTCAACGAAATAGCCAAAACCAAACGATCGCGCGATGATGGCTTTGACTTGGAAGAGCCCAAGCAGTTTTATCGATTTTTTGCCGACTTAAAATCCACAACAACCGAACAATGGTTGGATACGGTGGCAAACACGATTTAACATGGCTTAAACATGGCAATCATTAACGTTTATCTTTTAAACTTTCACGGCGTGGTGTCGCACTTGGAACTCTTATTACAAGATGCCGAACAACCACGTCTTTATTACGCCATCAATCGCTGGGCTTATCCTTTTCCGACATTTATGCCCTCCTATCAGACAAAAATTGCATCGGCAAGCTCCGTGTATGCTTTTAGCATTGACGCCAATCCACGAGACATCATTCACCAGTGGACAACTTATTTTTATGCCACAAAAAAACAAGCGAGTCTTTTGGATTTAAATTGCGCAGAAGCCGTTCAATGGTTTTTAACAACGTTTGCAGGAATTCCCTACCCCAAGCCATTTAATGCGCCTTTAAGCATCAATCATGTTGCTTTTGGATTTTTCTTGCCAAGCCCACTTCCCTGTCCTTGGCTGCTACCTGGTCGGGTGATGAGTCATGCGCAATATTGGATTGAAAAGAATCAAGGCACATCTGTATTAACACCACAAAGCAGCAATGGGAACCGCATAAAGATTCTCACCAAATGATGTCGTATGATCGCCATCATACAAAATAATACCGATTTTAAACCTCTCTTTTGTAAGTTCTCTTAATTTTTTAAGCCCTGTCAGATCTTTCGAATAAATCGTGGCTGCGGCTTTAACTTCAATGGCGATGATTTCATCAAATGTATTTTCAATAATAATGTCAATTTCAACTTGATCTTTATCTCGATAATGAGAAAACGTAAGCTTTTCATCGGTAAAATTGGATTGTTTTTTTAACTCGTTATACACAAAGGTCTCGAGCAAAGCACCATATAATTCAGGATGCGATCGCAGCTTTTCCTGATGAAGACCTCGAATTGCACAAATAATTCCCGTGTCAACCATATGAAGTTTGTGCGTTTTTACAAGACGTTTATACGCATTGGTATGCCATGGCGGTAGGGTGTCTATTAAAAACAACTGCTCTAAAAGCGCCATATATTTTTTTACGGTCCCTCTATCCAGCCCCACTTTTTCTCCAATTTCAGAAAAATTGATGAGTTTTCCAGAATACAATGATAAAATCGAAAGTAATTTTTCCATGTCATGATGGTGCTCAATGCAACCCAAATCGCGAATATCTTTTTGAATAAGGGTCTGCATATAAGCTTTATACCAGGCTTGGACTCTAGACTCTTTATCTCTTTGTATGGGTTCAGGAAAGCATCCTGAAACAATTCTGTGAATCACATGGTTACGAACTCTTATTTCCTTGGTTGTTGGCGCCACACCATTTAATATTATATTTAAAAAAGATGGAGTTTTATCTAGAATTTCGTATTCTGATAATGTCATTAATGAGATGGTTTCCATACGGCCAGCAAGAGAGTCAGATAACTTTGGAAGCAATAGGGCATTGGCGGAACCTGTTAATAAAAATCGGCCAGGAATTCTACATTCATCAACAGATTGTTTGATGCTTACAAATAACTCAGGCAATCTTTGGACTTCATCCAGAACGATTGATTTGCCTTCAGGCAAATTTCTGATGTACCCAATGGGATCGGATTTTACTAAATTTAATTGAGTGAAATCATCAAATGTAATATAAATCCAATCATCATTAATGATATTTTTAACAACCGTGGTTTTTCCTGACTGCCTTGGTCCCATAACATAAACAACGGGCGTATCTTGTAATGCTTCGTGAATACGATGCTCCATGAATCGCTTAAACATTAGATTTTAATCCGTCCAATTGTTGGTTAGACTCCCGTCTAATTGTTGATTGTATCATCGTCCAATTGATAATAACAGAACCTCACACATAATAACTCGTCAACGTCATCACTTTAGAGGCACCCTGCATCATCTTTTGAATCCACCATGGCAAAACGTTGGCACCAGCCTCTTGTGCGATTTCAGCGTGATGTTGTTCATCTTGGTCCATTGTTTTTAAAATAATTCTGGTTTTTTCATCATGCAACGGCAATTGCGCCAAATGACTTTGTAAGTGCATGCTCACTTGACGTTCGGTTTCCACCACAAAACCAAGACTCCAACGATCACCCACCAAACCTGCGAAGGCCCCCAACATCAGCGATCCAAAATACCAAAATCCACTTAAAACACTAGGCTTGGCACCAAGCTCATGAAGTCGCGTCTCACACCATGCCAGATGATCCATTTCCTCTTGTGCCGATTGCATCATTTGTTGTTGCACCATGGGTAATGTTGCGGTTAACGACTGTCCACGATATAAGGCTTGCGCACAAACTTCACCAGCATGATTCACCCGCATGAGTCCCGCCACATGTTTGGTGTCTCGCGCCGTTAAATCCACATGGGGCATGCCTTCGGCAGGACTGGGGCGTGTACCCACACGACATGGCGGCACAAAAATCACCCGAATCATCTCATCCATAACGCCAATCATATGATCCAACAAAGTTAAATCACGCATGAGACCAATCCTCAAACCGCAATGGGTGCTTTAATGGTGGAATGAGACTCATAATTTAGAAACGCAAAATCTTCATAAACATGGTCAAATATCGATTCAGGCTTTCGTTGAATCACAAGCGTTGGCAAAGGCAATGGCGTTCGTTGCAATTGCAATTCTGCCTGCTCCATATGATTCAAATACAAATGACAATCTCCGCCCGTCCAAACAAATTCACCAACCGCAAGCCCACAATGCAACGCCACCATATGTGTTAGCAAACTATACGATGCAATGTTAAACGGAACACCTAAAAAAACATCCGCAGAACGTTGGTATAATTGACAAGAAAGCTTGCCATTGGCAATGTAAAATTGAAAAAGCGTATGGCAAGGGGCTAAGGCCATGGCATCCAAATCACCAACATTCCAAGCACTAACAACCAACCGCCTTGAATCCGGTTGCTCGCGAATTTCTTTAAGAATACGACTAAATTGATCAATATGCTGACCATTAGGCGTGGCCCAACTGCGCCACTGATGACCATAAACAGGTCCTAAATTTCCTTGTTCATCAGCCCATTCGTTCCAAATACGCACGCCATGTTGTTGCAAATACGCAATATTGGTATCGCCTTTTAAAAACCATAATAATTCATGAACAATACTTTTGGTATGTATCTTTTTGGTGGTCACCAAGGGAAACCCCTGCTGCAAATCAAAGCGCATTTGATGTCCAAAAACCGATAAAACTCCGGTTCCTGTTCGATCAGCTTTTTTCACGCCATGTTTTATAACATGTTGAAGAAAATTTAAATAAGTTTGCATCTCGTTTAACCCACCATAAGTATAAGCCCAATAAAAACATCGGTATCGACAATAATTGCCCCATGGTTAACCAACCAAAAGCCAAAAAACCCAATTGTTTATCGGGCTCTCGAAACCACTCGACCAAAACACGACATAGCGCATAACCCATCAAAAACAATGCCGAAGCGCGACCCGTGGGTCTTGGTTTTGAAGTATACCATGCCAACAACACCCACAAACCAATGCCTTCTAAAGCCAGTTCATACAATTGCGAAGGATGTCTGGGATTAAAATCAGCCATGGGGAAAATCATCGCCCAAGGCACATCACTTACACGCCCCCACAATTCACCATTGATAAAATTACCCAATCGACCTGCACCCAAACCAAAAGGGACCAAAGGGGCAACAAAATCACTGACCATCCAAAAAGATTGATGTATTTTTCTTGAAAACAATATTAAAGCAATCACAACACCCAAAAAACCACCATGAAACGACATGCCACCTTGCCACACTCTAAACACAATCAACGGATCATGAAACCACATCCTGGGTTCATAAAAAGCCAAATATCCCAAGCGACCACCAACAATCACACCCATGGCCAGATAAAAAATCAAATCACTAATTTGCTCTGACGTCCAAGACAAATGATAACGCTTGACGCGCCAATGTGCAAAAAGCCACGCCCCCAAAAATCCCAACAAATACATCAACCCGTACCAATGAATGTTCAAAGGTCCAAGTTTTAGCGCGACCGGATCGATGTTTGGATATTGAATCATGATTTTCCTGCCCGTATTAAACCACCCAGGCCCTGTTGCTCCAAAACCGACTCTAAATAAAGTCTTGTTTCAGAAGGATGCTCAAACAATAAGGCATCGGCCAATATTTTGCGCGCTTGTGCCATAGAAAAATGCCGAATCACCCATTTAACCCGTGGCAAACTCGATGAGTTCATACTAAGCATATCAAATCCCATGGCCATCAGTAAAATCACGCAACGAGGATCATTCACCATTTCCCCACAAATACTCACCTCAACACCATGAGCATGCCCACCCTCAACGATTTTAATCAACATCTTAAGCACCGCAGGATGCAGCGCATCATAAAGTCCTGCCACGCGAAGATTGTTTCTATCCACAGCCAACAAATATTGTATCAAATCATTACTACCCACCGAAAGAAAATCCACACGCTTTGCCAGCGCTTGGGCCAAGTACGCCACAGCAGGAACTTCGATCATCACCCCAATTTTTGGTTTTTCAATCACATAACCTTCTTCCAGCAATTCAGTATGTGCTTTTTGAATAAGATGCAACGCCTCATCCACTTCGCTCAAATGAGTCACCATAGGCAACATGATACGCAGATTTCCAAGCTCAACAGCCGCACGCATCATGGCACGAATTTGAATCAAGAAGACTTCTGGGTGATCCAACGTCACCCGAATGCCTCGCCAACCCAGATAAGGATTGTCTTCTTCAATGGGAAAATACGGGAGCATCTTATCACCACCGATGTCCAAGGTTCTCATGGTGACCTTTCTTGGTGAAAATGCTTTCAATATTTGACGATAAATAATCCACTGTTCTTCTTCTGAGGGAAACCTATCACGACTCATGAAGGTGATTTCTGAGCGATATAATCCAACCCCTTCGGCGCCAACACTCATGGACAACCCGGCATCCAAAGCCAAACCCATATTCACTTGCAATGCAATACGATGATTGTCTGTTGTTTCTGCCGGCTTATCTCGAAGTCCTATGAGGCTTTGATTAAGCTCGTCTTCATCATGAAGCAATTGTTTGTATTCCAATAACAATGCTTTTGATGGGTTAATAAACAATTGTCCATTATAACCATCAACAATCAACGCTCGGCGTCCAAGCTCTGCCAAAGGTAGCCCACGAACGCCCGTAATCAGCGGAACCCCCATGGCACGGGCCAAAATAACGCTGTGCGAGGTTTCTGATCCTTTGGCCATCACAACGCCAACCAATTGCCCTTCTGGAACTTCAGCCAAAGCTGCTGCTGTGATGTCTTCGCCCACCAAAATGGTGTGCTTGGGATACACCAGATCTTCTGTTTGCGTGGATTGCAGTTCGGCCAACACGCGAAGTCCAATTTCACGCACATCAGAAACACGCTCGCGCAAATATTCATCGGTTAAATCATCAAATTGAAGTTCATGTTGTCTAATCACCCATGCCAAGGCTGCTTGCGCACCCAAACGCTCGGTGCGAATAACCTGTTCAACTTCTTGACCCAAGCTCTCTTTATCCAACATTTTCAAATAAACATCAAACAAAGCCAACTCATCTTCACCCACACGAAGATTCATGCGCGAACTTAAACGCTTAATATGCGCACGTGCCGTTTTTAATGCTTCATAAAAAACCGCAACTTCCGCATCAACATCATCAACCATGGTTTGAGGCAGGGCATTTAAATCAGCCAATGGATAAACCACAACCGCACGTCCCATGGCAACACCAGGAACACTACCCATACCATTTAAAACCACCGGCATTTGTGCAACACGGGGTGGTCCTGCTTGAAGCCTTGCGGTCAGTCGTGCCAACTCGCCCGTGGCTTCTGCCTGAGCAATAACGCCACCCA
>CAISSD010000277.1 GCA_903887975.1 uncultured Legionellaceae bacterium
GATGTATTTTAAGCCATTGGATTGTTGCGAATAAACCACCAAGTGCTTTAGATTGCTGGCTGTAATGTCGTTTGTGAATAGGGTGTTCAAACCTTCATGAAGACTTAGATGAACGCAATTTTTAAAATTTAAGGCCCTATGGTGTTTGGCCACGAGATGTCTCAAAACGATATTTTTATAAGATAGCAGTACATCAATGTCATAATCTTTACCCAACCCATCCAGAATAATAATGGATTGGGTGAGCTTTAGGTTCAATACATCGTTTTGGGTTTTTGACGTTTTGATTTTGATTGATTCAATCGCGTTTATTTTTTCCAATAAGTGATTTATTTGCTTTATAAAAAGTCCTTCACACTCAATGTATTGAAGATGGGGTAGATATTCTGAATTGAGTTGTAGGCTTACCGCATCCAAATCAAAGTCGCCTGAACAGCTAATTTCCCTAAGATTAGGCGCTGCGTGTAGAAGCTCATTCAATAGGTGTTGATGAACGTTGTTTTTTATAATGAGTGTATACAAACCCGATAAATCAATGGATTTGAATGTTATGGGATGCGTAAGATTGGTTGATTGCTCTATGTATAATCTTTTTAAGTGAGGGCCTAATTTTTTTGTATCACAATGGTCTTGTATTTTAAAAAACAAATCACAAGGTCTATTTTTATCGTTGACCATATCGGAAGATATGGTTTCCATCTCTTCACTTGGATAACCCAATAAAGTCATGAGGGTCACTTGTTGAAGCACCAGCAGTTGATCTTGAGATAATTTTAATTTTTTTGCCGCTTGGGTGATGAGGCATGGATTGGTTTCTTTGGATATCTTTGAGGTGCTCATAAAGCTTTCATAATCATCACCTTGATGATACAAATCCATAAAAAATTCAATGCAATGAATTTTGATAAAATCAGGAGACTGCCAAAGGTACAAATCATGGCCCTGTTTTAATAAGTCCGCCAAAAGATATTGAACTTCGATGACAAAGACATCATCCCAATGGCGCGCATTATCATCGGCCAAAATTAGGGTTTTTGGTTTTCGTCTTAGGGATGTATTGGGTTTTTTAAAGCAACGTTCGTCACCCGCAATCAATTTGCCAACATCCAAATCCCCAGGGGGGGTGTTGGAATAAACGGCGTGATGTGTTAATTCCTCATAAGTAAGGACAATATTAGATTTTTTATCAGGTATTTCAGGCGATTTATTCATGTTTAGAGCACAAAGAATAAAATAGAGCCCAACTATACGCTAAACACCATAAATATGCAATCTATTTGATTATTGTGCGTATTTTTGTATCAATTTCCCTGGTTCTGTCGTTCTTTGATCTCTGACAATGTTTTACAATCAATACATAGCGTTGCGGTGGGGCGTGCTTCTAGGCGTCGCATGCCAATTTCAATACCACAGGCTTCGCAATAACCAAAGTCATCGGCATGCAGACGCTCAAGTCCGTCTTCAATTTTTTTTATGAGTTTTCGTTCCCGATCGCGGGTTCGAAGTTCAATGTTGAATTCTTCTTCCTGGCTTGCTCTATCGGATGGATCAGGGAAATTCGCCGCTTCATCTTTCATATGCATGACGGTACGATCGACTTCTTCCATCAATGATTGACGCCATGCCAACAAAATTTTTTCGATGTGGGCGCGTTGTTTTTCATTCATGTAGCTTTCGTTTGTTGTTTCGGTGTACGGTGTGATGCCCATCATGCCGATCGTATCGTTTTTCACGTCTTTTTGATCCATTTAACTTTAAAGTCTTAGGTATATCAAAAAAAACGGTATTGTTCAACCATTACATCCAACCGTCACTCGCTCTAGTCCTTGGATGTCTTTAAAAGTTTGAATGTTGGCAAAGTTAAAATCATGCATGAGTCTTGCAACTTGCGATCCTTGATCATAACCATGCTCTAGGAATAATCGGCCATGAGGGTGAAGGTGAGGACGACTGTGCTTGATGATGTGTTTTAAATCATTCAAACCATCGTGGCCGCTGATTAGGGCTTCTTGGGGTTCAAAACTTAAGTGTTTTAAATGGGGATCTTGTTCGGCAATGTAGGGTGGATTACTGATGATGGCATCAAAACGATGATGGGTGAAATTTGAAAACCAGTCGGAGTGTATCCATTGAATGGTGTTGATGTTGAGATTTTTTGCATTAAGTCGCGCAAGATTCAATGCCTTTATGCTTTTATCACAAGCGGTAATGTGCCAATGAGGGCGCTCTGATGCAAGTGCAAGGGCAATGGCTCCTGAACCTGTACCAAGCTCTAAAATAGATGCTTGGTCGTTTGAATGGAGGTATTCTAATGTCAAAGACACCAGTTGTTCGGTTTCGGGTCTTGGAATTAAGACATCAGGCGATGTTTGTAAGGTTAAAGACCAAAACTCACGATGGCCAGTGATGTAGGCCAATGGCATACCTTTGGCACGTTGGTTGATGTGTTCCAGGTAGTTTTGCCATAGGGGCGCGGTGAGCTCTTGTTCGGGATGACAAAACAAAAACGTACGATTGGATTTTAAAACATGGGCCAGTAAAAGCTCTGCATCAAGGCGCTCAATGTCAAGACAGGCCTTTTTTAAAGCATCATGAATGGTTGTCATGAAGATTATTGTCCTAGTTCTGCCAATAATTCAGCTTGATGTTCACGAAGAAGCGCGTCAATCACCGGAAATAAATCGCCCTCCATGACCTCGTTTAATTGATATAACGTTAAATTAATACGGTGATCTGTCAATCGACCTTGCGGAAAATTATAGGTTCGAATACGCTCGGAGCGATCGCCCGAGCCCACCAGTGATTTTCTGGTTTGTGCTTGTTCTTGGCGTTGTTTGGTTTGTTCTGCATTTAATAAACGAGTTTTTAATAAATTCATGGCTTTGGCGCGATTTTTATGTTGAGAGCGCTCATCCTGGCATTCAACCACCACCCCTGTGGGTAAATGTGTGATGCGAATGGCGGAGTCGGTTTTATTCACATGCTGACCACCAGCACCAGATGCTCGATAGGTATCTATGCGCAAATCTTCAGTTTTGATGTCAATGTCAGAAACTTCATCGACTTCAGGCAAAATGGCCACGGTACAGGCTGAGGTGTGAACGCGTCCTTGAGATTCTGTGGTGGGTACTCGTTGTACTCGATGTGCTCCGGATTCAAATTTTAGTTGAGCATAGACATTTTGGCCTATAATTCTCGCGATGATTTCCTTAAAGCCGCCATGTTCACCATCATGCGTGTTGATGATTTCAAGTTGCCAGTGTTGTTTTTCA
>CAISSD010000278.1 GCA_903887975.1 uncultured Legionellaceae bacterium
GGTGAAGCTGGTGAAGGGCAAAACATTACCCATCAACAAAAAAAAATGACTTATGAACAGCTTAAAGTGTTTCGTGATCGATTTAATATACCCATTAACGATGCACAACTTGAGGCGCTTGAATTTTATCGTCCAGCAGAAGATAGTCCAGAAATTCAATTTATTAAAAAACAACGCGAAGCATTGGGGGGGTATATCCCAACGCGTCAAACCACTGCACCAAAACTGCCAACACCACCCTTGTCGGCTTTTTCGCAAGTGACGCACAATTTGGGCGATAGACCCTTGTCCACCACCATGGCCTTTGTGCGTATTTTGTCGGCATTACTTAAAGACAAAGCCTTAAAATCTTATGTGGTTCCCATTGTTCCCGATGAATGTCGAACGTTTGGTATGGAAGGATTGTTTCGACAAATTGGCATTTATTCACCGGTGGGTCAATTGTACACGCCGGTTGACGAAGGCCAGTTGATGTATTACCGAGAAGCACGTGATGGTCAGATTTTGGAAGAGGGCATTAACGAAGCGGGTGCTTTTTGTTCATGGATGGCAGCGGCAACCTCATACAGCAATCATCATGTACCACTGATTCCTTTTTACATTTATTATTCGATGTTTGGTTTTCAAAGAATTGGTGATTTGGCTTGGGCGGCAGGCGATATGCAGGCCAGAGGTTTTTTGTTGGGTGCAACCGCGGGTCGAACCACGTTGGCCGGCGAGGGCTTGCAGCATACCGATGGTCACAGCCATTTGTTTTCATCCACCATTCCCAATTGCGTGTCGTACGATCCGACTTATGCTTATGAATTGGCCGTGATCATTCAGCATGGGTTAAAACGCATGTTTTATGATCAAGAAAATGTATTTTATTACATCACGCTCATGAATGAAAATTATCAGCATCCTGATATGCCAGAAGGGGTCGAAGAAGGCATTGTTCGTGGGATGTATTGTTTGCGTGAGTCGGCAGTACCACAAAAGCATCATGTTCAGTTGATGGGGTGTGGCACCATTTTAAGAGAAGTTGAAGCGGCGGCTCGTTTGCTGTTGGACGATTTTTCGGTTTCATCGGATGTTTGGAGTGTGACGAGTTTTACCGAGCTAAGACGAGAAGGTTTGGCCATTGAGCGTGAAAATCGCATGCATCCAAAGTGTGCACCACAGCAAAGTTATGTGGCCAAACAATTAGAGGGTCGTGTTGGCCCAGTGATTGCTGCAACCGATTACATGCGCTTGTATGCTGATCAGATTCGTCCATTTGTACCGTCACATTATGTGACTTTGGGTACGGATGGTTATGGTCGAAGTGATACGCGTAGTCGATTACGTTATTTTTTTGAAGTGGATGCGGCATTTATTGCTATTTCGGCATTAAAAGCATTGGCAGATGGTGGTGCGATTGAGGCACAGGTGGTTGAAGACGCCATCAAGCGTTATGGTATTGATCCGAATAAACCCGATCCAGTAACCCTTTAAGAGGACTTTATGGCCACAGTACAAGCAATTAAAATTCCTGACATTGGTGGTGCAACCAAGGTTGATGTGATTGAAATCATGGTGAAAGAAGGTGAATCCATTGAGGTGGATACCCCGTTGGTGACATTAGAATCCGACAAAGCCAGCATGGAAATTCCATCGCCCATGGCTGGTATTGTTCAATCAATCAAACTGCATTTGGGTGATAAAGTTGCTGAAGGTGATGTGATTTTGATGTTGGAAGCTCAAGCGACAGAAGCGGTTATAACACCTGAAGTTGCTGAAATTTCTAAAGCACCAGAAATGGCTGAAATTCATGTTGCGACCGAAGAACCCAAAGTGCTTCATGAGGCTGAAGTTTCAAGTACAGAGGTCTTGGCAGGTCCTGCTGCCAGACGATTGGCGCATCTTTTGGGGGTCTCATTAAGCGATGTTTCGGGCAGTGGTCGAAAATCCAGAATATCCAAAGAAGATGTTGCCGCTTATGTGAAGCACCAGTGGCAAGCCGAAGTTGCGGGTGGATCTTTTGTGTCGGTGGCGCCTGCCATTGATTTTAGTCAGTGGGGGGCTATTGAAACCAAGCCTTTAAGTAAGATTAAGAAAATCACCGGTCAAAACATGCATCGTGCGTGGACCAGCATTCCGCATGTGACGCAGTTTGACGAAGCCGATGTGACGGATTTAGAGGCTTTTAGAAAAGACTATATTCAAAACAATCCATCGGATGACGTCAAACTGACGATGCTTGCTTTTGTATGCAAGGTCGTGGCACAAGCCTTGGTGGTTTACCCACAATTTAATAGTTCTTTGAGTGCACAAGGTACTGAACTTATTTATAAACATTATGTAAATATTGGTGTTGCGGTGGATACACCACAGGGATTGGTTGTGCCGGTGATTAAAAATGTCAATCAATGCTCGCTTCGTGATATTGCCTCTGAAATGCAGCGACTCAGTCGTAAAGCACGCGAGAAGGGATTGATGCCAGCAGACATGAGTGGCGGATGCTTTACCATATCCAGTCTTGGTGGTATTGGTGGCACGGCGTTTACGCCGATTGTGAATGCGCCAGAAGTTGCTATTTTGGGTTTATCGCGCAGTATGATGAAGCCTGTTTACAAAAATGGCACATTTGAGCCTCGCTTGATGTTGCCTTTGTCGTTGTCTTATGATCATCGGGTGATTGATGGTGCAGAAGCTGCACGATTTATGGTGTATTTGAGCCAAGCATTGGCGGATTTACGACGTATTTTATTATAAATTGAATGAAGTGAGAATTGTTTATGACCAATCAAATGAAAACACAAGTGGTGGTGATGGGTAGTGGTCCTGGTGGTTATACCGCCGCATTTAGAGCAGCAGATTTAGGCAAACAAGTGGTATTAATCGAGCGTTTTGATACCTTGGGTGGTGTTTGCTTGAACGTGGGCTGCATTCCTTCTAA
>CAISSD010000279.1 GCA_903887975.1 uncultured Legionellaceae bacterium
GAAGTACGGTGTGTCTGCGGAGCGCGTGCGTCAGCTTGAGAAAAATGCCATGGGTAAATTAAAACAATACATGCAACAGATTTAAACCAGAGCCTCTTCGGCATGTAATTCATTCAACAACTGCTGTTTTGTTTTTGGATCAACAAACGCCGATTCAATTGCCATTTTGGTGATGGATAACATGGTGTCGTCGGTATAATCAAACGCTTTTTGCACCAAGTGATATTCACGAGCAACATTGGTTTTCATGAATGGCGGATCGTCAGAATTGATGCTGATGTTGATTCCTGCTTTTAAGAAAGTAGGTAATGGATGTTGATGAATGTTTTGAAACAAGCCAAATTGAATGTTGCTGGTGGGGCAAAGCTCTAAGGCAATGTTTCTTTCTTTTAATTCACGCATAAGGATGACATCACTCATCGCATGAACGCCATGGCCAATGCGTTGAACGGGTAAATGCGTGATGGCATCCCAAATGCTGCTTGCCGGTGCAAATTCTCCTGCATGAACAGTGCATTGAAGTCCTGCCTCGTGTGCCATATGAAATGCACGTTTAAAATCTTGTGGCGGGAAGTGAAGCTCATCACCACCCAAACCAAAGCCAACCACCGAAGGCAGTGATGTTGTGATGGCATGTTGCGCAACACGCTCGACCGCTTTTGTGCCAAATTGACGAACCGCGGTCATGATGATGCGCCCAACAATGTTGTAATGTGCTTTGGCATCATCAATGGCTTGTTGTAGGGCGTGTAAGTGCTCGATGGATGCGATGCCACTGGATTGCTCGGCGTGATCAGGGGAATACATCATCTCAACATAAATAACATCACTTTTTGCGGCATTTTTTAGATAGTCATAAGTCATGTCATAATAATCACGTGGTGATTTAATCAAATTGGCCAAGGTGTCGTACACACTTAAAAAATGGAGAAAGTCTTTGCTGTAATAGCCCAGACCATCGTCGGTGAGTAATCCATGGGGTAGGGTTAAACCATGACGTTTGGCGATGTCGCTGGCCAATACAGGCGACATGGTTCCTTCCAAATGGACGTGTAATTCGGCTTTTTTAATGGACATGTTGAGGTTGTTTTTTGAAAAGACAAAGAATGTTTATTTTAATCGAAATGAAGGGAGATTGCTAGCCAAAAAACCTTAAAATTTTATCCGCTGCTGCAATCGTATCTTGATAGCCCAAATCAATCAGCTCGCGTGTGAACGATTGTTCAAACAGCAAAAAGCTTAATAAGTCGCCAGAATGTTTTTGTGCACCAAGCATGTTGAGTAAATAACGCAACAACGTGGGCATGGTTTGATAATTGGACTGTGCAATTTGGGCAACATCTTCGCTGGGTCGTAAATGCAGCGTTTGAATGGGACGCCAAGGAGATCGGTGTTTTTTCCACATGGAAATTAATTGCGCAATGTCATTCATGCGATTGACCATTTCAATGTCGCGATCTAAATTATCTAAAAATACACCATTCATCATGTTGCCAAGAATATTGGCAAAACCAATGGTATCGTTTTTTAAATGTTGTTCATCGGGAAAAAACGGCGCCTGACGTGTGCCTAAAATAAGAATTTTATCAACATTACAGCGCAGAACGCCGCGTAATGGAGACACCAATCCGACACTGCCATCACCATAATGAAGATGGTCTATTTTGATGGATGGAAAAAACAGTGGTAATGCGCTCGATGATAAAATATGTTCACGAGCAAGTGCCACACGTTTACTGCGATGTTTTGGATAATGCCAATCTTCGAATGTGGGCTTTGAATGCTCGTAAAAAGAAATGGTCTGCTGGGTTTCGTAACACGTGCTGATGACCTCCATGGTCTCCACATGATTGTTTTGAATGTTTAACGCAATTTTTTTAAAATCAATATGGGTATCAATAAATTGGTGCAAAGGTGCGGTGTCGAGTAAAAAACCCGATTGTTGTTGTTTGACCAGCACAAGCCCCAAATTTCTAGCGACCGATTTACCCAGTTCATAGCTGCTGGCATTAAAGATATCTTGGCAGCGAATTTCTTGCCATAGCGTTTCAAGCATGTCCACGGCCAGCGGAAAATCATCAGCGTGCTGCGTCAAAACCGAGGCATTAATGCTACCCACACTAACACCACTGATGACGTTAAATGGCAGGTATTTGGTTTTTAATAGTTCAGAAATGGCTTTTAATGCCCCAGCTTGATAGGCGCCTCTAGCACCGCCGCCGCCCAAATACAATCCCATCTTGGCCATATCAATAAAAGCTTATTTTAATGAGTCTATACAGCAATATAGACGAGCTTGGAATGTGTGGCAAGGATTGGTTATACTACGCGTTATTTTATTAGGGATGATATCACCATGCGTTCTTTATTTCGCCACCAACCACCTGCCTTGTCCATGATCTTTATGTTGGAATTGTGGGAGCGGTTTGGCTATTACACCATGCAAGGCATTTTAACACTGTATTTTATTCGACATCTTGGTTTTGATGATAAAACGGCTTACCAAACTTTTGGTGCGATGTCTGCTTTAATTTATGGCATGGTTGTGGTGGGCGGTTATTTGGGCGATAAGGTGCTCGGTATCAAACGCACCATGATCTTGGGGTTATGGGTTTTATGCCTAGGATACTTCAGCTTGGCATTATCTGGTGTAACACACGTTTTTTACGCCTTGGGTATTATTTGTGTGGGCAATGGGTTGTTTAAATCCAATCCTGCCAATTTATTGTCTAAGGCTTATGAAGAAGACGACACGAGACTGCATTCAGGTTATACACTCTATTATATGGCGGTTAATGTAGGTTCTATCGGGGCATTGTTGGCTGGGCCTTGGGTTGCGGATCATTTTGGCTATCCTTATGCTTTTTTGATGAGCGCTATTGGTATTGGGCTTGGTTTGGCGCATTATGCTTTTTGGCGTCAGACCATCGCCAATATTGTCAGCCTTGTTGACACGCAATTGATTTCCATGCGTCGATGGGGGCTAATTGTTTTGGGTATTGTGCTTTGTGTTTTTTTGGTTGCAGCATTACTAAAGCATGTGATGATCGCCAAAATTGTGGTGGTCGGTATTACGCTTGCAACATTAGTTATTTATTGTCGCTTGATGATGCATGCAACGCGTGCGATGTTTTATCGTATGTTGCTGGCGTTGATTTTAATGCTTGAAGCCATTGTGTTTTTTACCCTTTATCAACAAATGCCAACATCGTTGACTTTATTTGCCGTTCATAATGTGCATCCTGAGTTGTTGGGTATTTACCTTGATCCGCAAAGTTTTCAAGCATTAAATGCCATCTGGATTGTGGTGTTGAGTCCGTTGATGGCGATTTTTTATCAATATTTACATCAAAATAATATTCATATTCATGTTGTTTATAAATTTGCAGCAGGGATGAGCTCGTGCGCTTGTGGTTTTTTACTGCTGTTTTGTTCTAGATATATTCATAATGATGCCAGTTTGATTTCTTCTTGGTGGTTGGTGGCGAGTTATTTTTTCCAAAGTTTGGGTGAGGTTTTAATCTCTGCCTTGGGGCTTGCGATGGTTGCAGAGCTTGTTTCTAAAGTGCATGCTGGTTTTGTGATGGGCATGTGGTTTTTAACTACGGCAATTACTGGATTTACTGGGGCATGGGTTGCGTCACTGACAGCATTGCCTCACGGTGTTGTTGCACCATTGGATTCATTGATGATTTATACGCATGTATTTGCCCAAATTGGTGTTGTAACGGCCATGATTGCCGTATTACTTTGGGTGATTTCACCATTCTTGGTTCGAATGCAATTCATGACAAACCGAGCTGATGAGCACGGTGCCTAGTGTTAAATTAAGGGCTTTATATTGTTTTTGCCGAAGCTCAAGGGCATAAAGTGCTGGGCTTCTTGAGGTGTGGACTGTATCGGTATTCGGTTCCATATCGGTGATTTGAAACAAGACACCTTTTGCATCAATAAATCCAATGGTTAAAGGAATGTTGGTATCGTGCATCCAAAAATGCATGATTTGTGGTGTTTTATACTGAAACAGCATGCTTTCTGCCACGGGATTTTTTCCAGAAAGTCCTTTTGTTTGTTGCGCAGGCGTTTCGGCAAGCAGTACGTTTTGAAGCGTGATGGTATTGCTAAAATACAATGTACAGGTTTTTGAGGGGAGGTTGGGATTGTTTTTGTGTGAAGAGCAACTTTGTGTGAGTAGCACGATAAAAATAAACATGAGAAAACGCATGGAATTAATCCTTATGATGGTTGATGAGCTCTTGAATCACGGATTCATTGGCCAATGTCGATAAATCACCCAGTTGTTTTGACTCACCACGAGCAATTTGTCTTAAAAGCCGACGCATGATTTTTCCTGATCGTGTTTTGGGGAGTTCGCGAGCCCATTGGATGATTTCAGGTGTTGCAAGGGGGCCAATGTGGCGACGTACTTGTTGGCATAATTCTTTTTTTAATGTTTCAGTCGGTTCAATGGCGGTTTTAAGGGTGATGAATGCATAAATGGCTTCGCCTTTGATGGGATGAGGAACGCCAACCACAGCCGCTTCGGCAACGCTTTGGTGTGTCATGAAAGCGCTTTCTAGTTCTTCGGTACCCAATCGATGGCCAGAGACTTTGATGACGTCATCATCACGGCCTGTAATCCAATACTGATTTTCCTCATCATGATAAGCATCATCACCAGTGAGATAACATCCTGGAAATGGCTTAAGGTATTGATCAATAAAACGTTGATGATTGCCATAGATGGTTTGCATCATCCCCGGCCATGGTTCTTTGATGACCAATTTACCGGTTTGATTGGGTTTTAGCGATTGACCTTTGGCACTTAAAACATCAGGAACAATGCCTAAAAAAGCTGGACTTCCCTGACAGCTCATGGAGGCACTGGTTTGAGGATAAGGACTTAATAAAATACCGCCAGTTTCAGTTTGCCACCAGGTGTTGAGTAAAGGGCAACGACCATGACCAACAACATCAAAATACCATTGCCATACTTCAGGGTTGATGGGTTCACCCACAGAGCCCAGTATTTTTAAACTGCGCCGATGGCTTTGTTGCATCCAGTCATCGCCTTCTTGACGCAGTGCACGAATGGCAGTGGGTGAAGTGTATAAGACGCTGATGTTGTGTTTATCGATGATTTGCCCGAGTCGCGATGGGGTTGGATGATTGGGAACACCTTCAAAAAGAACCGTGGTGCTTCCATTGGCAAGAGGGCCATAAACCAAATAAGAATGACCTGTAATCCAGCCAACATCTGCCGTACACCAATGAATGGGGGTGCCTTCATGATGAAACAATTTAAGATGCGTCATGGTGACATAAACCAGATAACCACCGGTGGCATGCACAATGCCTTTGGGTTGACCGGTTGAACCAGAAGTATACAAAATAAATAAAGGTGCGTTGGCATCCATCATCACGGGTGGACACTCGGTTGCGACAGATTGTTGCAACTCGTGGTACCACATATCGCGACCTTCATGCCATGAAATGGTTGCATGCGTGTTTTTGATGATCAAAACGTGCTTTGTCATGGGACATTCTTGAAGTGCCTCGTCTGCATAAGATTTTAGTGGAATCGTTTGTTTGCCACGCCGACTTTCATCTGCTGTAATGAGTAGGCATGATTTTGTATCCAATAAACGCATTTTAAGTGCTTCTGGTGAAAATCCGGCAAAAACCACACAGTGAATGGCGCCAATTCGTGCACAGGCAAGCATGGCAATCACAACTTCTGGAATCATGGGCAAATAAATACATACTCTATCACCAGTTTTTATGCCCAAAGATTGAAGTACATTGGCAAATTGTGACACCGCGATTAACAACTCGGCATAAGTGATTGTTTTTGAATCTGCTCCATCATTGCCTTCCCAAATTAAAGCAGGTTGATGGCTTTTGTGTGGTAAATGGCGATCGATACAATTGTAACTGACATTGAGTGTTGCGTTGGTGAACCATTGGATATTGGCAGACAACATATCCCCAGTGAACACGTCGTCCCAGGGTTTTTCCCAATGAATAAGATTTTTGGCGTGTTCGGCCCAAAACTGGGCCGGACTTTTTAAGGCGTTTTGGTGCATTTAAATGCGCATACCCATGGCAATAAATACATACGTCCAGCCATTAACAATTAACTCAATGGCAATCAGCATCCCAAAAATCCATAAAGCACTAAAGGGCCATTGCATTAAAATCAACACACCCAAAATAAATGTCGTGATGCCCGCAAGCAACATCCAACCCCACGCTTTTGAATCACGTAAAACATAGCTCATGTATAATCGAGTGATCCCCATAATAATCAAAAGCCAAGCCAGTAAAGCCGTAAAAAAGAATGAAGCCAAAATGGGATCATAAATAATGACGCCCCCACCGACCATATACATCAATCCAAGAAAAGTATGCCATAATGCACCGGCCCAAGGTTTGCACTGAAATCCATCAATCATTTGTGCAATGCCTGCAACGATGAATAAAGCACCAATAAAAAACATGCTGAACATGGTCAGACCCACGGTCATGCTAAGGCCGATACAACCCAGTACAATAAACAATACGCCCAG
This sequence comes from uncultured Legionellaceae bacterium, assembly GCA_903887975.1. Lineage (GTDB taxonomy): Bacteria > Pseudomonadota > Gammaproteobacteria > Legionellales > Legionellaceae > CAISSD01. The sequence goes on from CAISSD010000279.1 coordinate 6,570, forward strand.
ACCCAACAACCATCCCCAGTCCCTATCAATGGATACAGCATGTTTTTTTGCTTTGACCATGATCTTCGCTCCTTGTTTTGATTGATTCACGCCTCTTTATCATAAGCATGATCTTCATGTTTAAACAAGGGTAATAATTGTTGCATGCAATAGAGGCTGATTTTTTTGAAGGCCAAAATGTGTTCAGGTGAAAACGTACCCAGTATCGAGGTGGATTCACGGGTTGCCATGGCACAAATTACCGTATTTTCTTCATAAGTTTCACTAAAACACAGCGTGTGTTCAAAAAAATAAGTTTTTTGTTTTACTTGGGTTAATTGCTGAACCCATTGAGGATCATAAAGTGATGGCCAAGTTGCTTCGGTTTTTTGATGATACCAATGTGGCTGAAAGGTTTGATCCTTTTGCCATAAGGTTCCAGAAAAAAGATTGTACTCCAGCGCTGGATTTGATGAAAAAATTAGCAATTGTTGTGCTTGTGTGACATACGTGAAACTTAAGTGGTGCAGTTCATGTAAGCCCAAAATATCATTGAATATGGGGGTGACTCTGTTTTTAAAAGAAAAAAGATGGTCTCGAAGTTTGGGGTGTGGTGTTATTTTTAGCGCTGATTGGTCCATGACAA
>CAISSD010000280.1 GCA_903887975.1 uncultured Legionellaceae bacterium
CAAAGGCCTATTATGCTGTTATACTGTCTTTTCCAGATTACTAGGAAATTAAAAATGTCAGAGAAAGTACGTGGTACAGTTAAATGGTTCAACGAAAGCAAAGGTTTCGGTTTTATTGAAAGCAATGGAAAAGACTATTTTGTTCATTTCAGCGCAATCCTTGGCAATGGTTTTAAAACGTTAGCAGACGGCGCAGCCGTAACGTTCAAGCCAGGTCAGGGTCAAAAAGGACCTCAAGCTGAAGAAGTTGAATTGGTGTAAACCCCATTTTAACTCAGAAATCCCCGTTTTACGGGGATTTTTTTTACTTTTGCAACGCTTGTAATTGTTTTTGAAACGAGGCCTGCAATTGCTTGATTGACGTCTGATTGAGTGCGTTGGCTTTTTGAATTTCGCTCTGCATTTCGTCATGCATCTGCTTTAACTGCACTTGAATTTGTTGACTTAGTGCTGCTATTTGTTTTTGATTTTCAGCGGTAACGCGTTGTAATTGAACTTGTAATTGTGAATTTAACAATTGCAGTTGTTTGCCAATATCCTCTTCTGCGAAAACCAATGTACTGGCCAATGTACTGGAAAGCAACAAAAAAATCCCTATTTTTTTCATCAAAGCTCCTTAATGATTTGGCGTGTTAAACACGTTCGTAAATAAAAGCCTCTTGGGGTGGTTGAGATTTTCTCCCCTTGTTCATCAAATCCATAGCATAATGAACGACTATTCTGCGCTTTAGGTCTTACTTGCAAATAAGTACCCATGCCCGCATGCACCTCTGTTAATCGCCCAGAACTCAACATCAACGACAATTCGCTCCAGTCATTTTTTAAAATCTCAGTTTGTTCTTTATTGGGCGACCACATGATGGCCATGCCAATCCTACGATGTTCAAACCTTAGTTTGACATCATCTTCAATAAGAATCCATAAAACACGTTTTAATTTTTGAAAACAAGTGGAGGTTTCCCAGGTTTGTTGATGAAGTTTCCGTAAATGAATCGAGGTCACAAACGTTGACTCTGCCGGCAATCCCAAGGCATTGATGGGTAATGTTTTAAGCTCAACCCCCAACTCCATAAAATCAGGGATGGCGCTATTGCCTGCATTGGCCCCAAGTGCTGTTTCAATCGCCAAACCCAGCCACCCTTTACGTTGCAAAGGATGGCTGGGAATGTGGTGTTGTATGGTGCTTGCTAATTGTGAATAGGTTAAGCCTTCTATGGTTTTGCAACGCAACATCAGTTGCGCTTCAGAAAGAAGAGGCTCCATATTATTTTACGGTTTTAATTTTTAATTCAGTCAATTGTGCGTCACTCACAGGCGATGGAGCTTGCGTTAACAAACAAGCGCCAGATTGTGTTTTGGGGAATGCAATGACATCTCGAATAGAGCTTGAATTGGTTAACAACATCGCTAGTCGATCAATTCCCAAAGCGATGCCACCGTGTGGTGGGCAACCCAGTGTGAGCGCATCAAGTAAAAATCCAAATTTTAATTTGGCATCAAGCTCATCAATCTCCAGCAAGTCAAACACTGTTTGTTGTAATGCGGCTTGGTGAATCCGAATAGAGCCACCACCAATTTCAAACCCGTTAATCACAATATCATATGCTTTTGCAAGCATGGTTGTGGGACTTTGTTCAAGTGCCGCGACTGAGGTCTCTTGAGGTGAGGTAAAAGGATGATGCATGGCTTGTAATCGACCAGATTTTGAATCTTTTTCAAACATAGGCCAATCAACCACCCACAGCAAACGCCATCCCTCTTGAATAAGCCCAAAATCCTGACCCAATTTTATGCGCAAGGCCCCCATGGCTTCATTCACAATCGAAGCTTTATCTGCACCAAAAAATACAACATCGCCAGTATCGGCTTGAACCCGCTCTAAAATCGACATCACAACCGATTCGGACAAAAATTTTAAAACTGGCGATTGCAATCCTGCCATGCCTTGTGTTTTATCTTGAATTTTGATGGTGGCAAGCCCCTTGGCACCATAAATGCCCACAAAAGAGGCGTATTCATCCAACTGCTTTCGAGACAATGTTAGTGCTTGAGGTACTTTTAATGCCACCACCCGTGCGTCTTTATCTTTTGCGGCATTGGCAAACACTGAAAAATCACAACCAAGGACCAAATCAGCAACATCAACCAATTCCAATGGATTACGCAAATCGGGTTTATCACTACCAAAACGCCTCATGGCTTCATGATAACTCATTTGAGGCAAAGGATTGGGAAGATTAATCTGCAACACGTCTTTAAAAATCTTTTGCAGCAAGCCCTCAATCAGCGCCATGATAACCGGCACATCCACAAAAGACATCTCAATATCCAACTGCGTGAATTCAGGCTGCCTGTCTGCACGCAAATCCTCATCACGAAAACAGCGCACCACCTGATAATATTTATCAAAACCGGACATCATCAACAATTGTTTAAACAATTGTGGGGATTGCGGTAAAGCATAAAAATCCCCAGGACTAACCCTTGCAGGAACCAAATAATCCCTGGCCCCCTCAGGTGTTGCTTTGGTGAGCATGGGGGTTTCAATATCAACAAATCCTTGTTGATTCAAGTAATCACGCATGCATTGAATCATATGATGACGCAGCATTAAATTTTCTTGCATTTTGGG
>CAISSD010000281.1 GCA_903887975.1 uncultured Legionellaceae bacterium
ACCAATGGTGCGCTTAAACAATGCAGTTGATTCCACCAAAGGCAAGCGGATTTCTTCATAACCATACAAATCCATACATGCTGCAAATTGCTCGTCGAGCTTTCGCCAAATGAGGCTCTGGTTGGGCAACACATCATGCATGCCTCTAATGGCTTGAATCACTGGAATGCGCTCAGACCCCATCATGATCCTCAATATGATGCAATGATGGCGTTAAAATTGATCTCATTTTTGACAAGTCGGTTAGGCGAATATCCGAATCCATGGGTGTGTTTTTTGCGTGAACACGGCCAACATTGGGCGGAAATAAAGATTCATTTTCTTTGCTGGTCTGCCACCAAAAAAATACAGCAATCAAAACAATGCCCGCAAAAATACCGGTAAACCAGCGAATTATCGACTCCGCGCGATAGGGAGATGAGCGCCTACTTTGCCATAACATACGCTCTGGCTTTGGCTCAACAGGATACAAAAGATTAAATTGTTCAAGAAGTGGCTTTGGATCGACTTCCAATAATTTTGCATAAGAGCGTAAATAACCTTGTATAAAAACATGTTCTGGCATTTTTGAATAATCATCAGACTCCAATAAAGTAATCATTTGAGATCTTAAATGTAATTTTCCAGCAACATAATCAACACTCATGCCTTTTTGTACACGTAGAGAAGCCAGAAAAGAACCCGGTTGCGTTAGTGAGGCTGAATGCTCATCGACAACATTAACAGTATTCATGATGCTCCTTTGATAACTTAGTGCAATTTGACCAATGCTTCTTTTGCAAGCATGCATTGGGGGTCATGCTGTAAAGCATGAATAAAATAATCGCGCGCTTTAGGCTTATTTTTAGCCATTAAAGCACAAAAACCTGCATTTTCTAACGCTTTTGCGATATGCTCATATGTTACATTGTGTATTGCTTTTTGAAAATAGAAATCCGCTTTTTGATAAGCCCCTCTTCGACACAAAAATGTGGCATAATTATTCAACGGCGCCCCCTGCTTTGGCGCGAGTTTAATCGCTTTTTCATAATACAAGGAAGCCGCTTCATCATCGCCAATTTTCTCCATAAAATAGGCCATGGCAGTATGTGCTGTCAAAGAATAGGGATTTTGGCTTAATGCCATCAGCAATTTCTTTTTTGCCCGCGGTCTATCACCCGTATTTAAATAGGCCAAACCCAATTTGGTATTATAATCCGAAGCAGTTATTAATTCTGGTGTTGGGTGACATGCCAAAAGCACCGTCAATAGAACCATCATTAAAATACAGGCTTTCAAACAACACCATCACATCGTCTTTACATGAGAATACGAAGTATACCCAAAAATCATCTTAGAATATAGTAATGTTGTTTTATCTTGACTCTTGAATTAAACGTCGCATGGATTGCACCGCTTCTTTCATGCCACAGGATAATGCTCTAGCAATAATCGCATGACCAATATTTAACTCATTAATCTCCATAATTTTGGCTATCGGTTGTACATTATGGTAATGCAATCCATGACCAGCATTAACAATTAAACCCAAATTTGAGGCATACTTTGCGGCAATTTGAATACGTGTTAATGCCGCTTCGACATCTTGTTTTGTTTTGGCATCAGCATAGACACCTGTATGCAGTTCAATCGTTGATGCACCCAATGCCACTGCGGCATCAATTTGTTGTTCATTGGGATCGATAAACAAAGATACTTCACTACCCACTTGATGAAGTCGTTCAATGGCACGTTGTACGGACTTAAAATGAGTAACCACATCCAGCCCACCTTCTGTGGTTAATTCTTCACGCTTTTCTGGCACCAAACACGCATGCTCAGGTTTGATTTCTGCTGCAAAATCAAGCATTGAATCGGTCACAGCCAATTCAAGATTCATGCGCGTTTGTAATACTGATTTTAGTACACGCACATCGCGAGGTTGAATATGGCGCAAATCTTCTCGCATGTGCAATGTAATGCCATCAGCCCCTGCTATTTCAGCATCAAGGGCGGCTTGAACGGGATCAGGGTAACATGTTCCCCGAACTTGTCGAAGTGTGGCCACATGATCAATGTTAACACCCAATAAAATAGCTTGTTTCATGATTGGAACATTCCTCAGTTGATTATTTTTATAATAATATTTGCTTTTTAATTTAAATTCATCTATTTTGGAGATTGGCGGATATTTTTGATGAATAAAAAATTACACGGAGCGTAATGATGAACATAGATTCAAAAACCTTTGTCTTAACATCCCTATGCATGTTTATTTTAGGCGGAACGAATGCTCAAGCAGCAATCAATGAAAAATATTTATGGGCAAATGATTCTTTAACACACAGCAAACATCATTCCAAAAACACCAATTATTACGTTCGGTTGGCGTCTTTTCATTATAAATCATCAGCAAACCGCTTTATCAAAGAATTTCGTAGCAAAAGTGATATACCTGTTCACATGGTTTATAAACCCAAATATAAGACCTATAGAATTATTGCTGGGCCCATCCATAATCCTTCGGACCTAAAATCTGTAAATTTAGTTCATAAAAATACAACAATATCCACAATAAATACCCAAACCATGCCGAACAATACTATTCATCACACAACAGAAATTAAACCATTGTTTATCGCACACACCAATCCTTGGTTAAGAAGCCCATATGTATCGATTAATGCGGGACCTATGATCAATAATACAGGGGTTCCAACGACCTATGTGGGCCTTAACGGCGGCGTTTCTTTTGGTTATGAAGCATTGCTTAATTCCTGGTTTTTTTTGGCCGTAGAAATTTTAGGTAACGACAGTTTACAATTTCAAGATGCTCACTCCGTCGTTAACCCCGCTTTAGACACACGAACCAAAACAGGTTGGACTTATGCTTTGGATGCTTTGCCTGGTGTTCGAATTAATGAAACATCGCTGGTTTATTTTCGTGCTGGTGGCTCGCGTGCGCATTTCAGTACATCATCCGTTTATAAAGCGACCAGCACATGGGGATGGCAAATTGGTTTGGGTACACAAACGCAAATTTTAAAACATTTGGATTTAAGATTGGAATACGTACTGTCCAAATATCAGCCCCAATCATACACCATTCAAGCAGATCCTGTGGTGACTTTGGCCTCTCAAGCCAACGTTTATTCAAGCCAAATGAATTTGGGCGCAGTTTATAAATTTAATGCGTAAAAATTGCTGGTTTTTTATTGAAGCGCCTACTATTTTAATGGGCGCTTTAGTTTTAGGATCATCTCTTGTGACAAACCAGTAAATTTTGAGATTTTATCCAATGGTTCATGCTCCATGAGCATGTGTGTGGCCACTTCCACCATGGTTTCAATTTTTCCTTCTGCCCTACCCTTGGCTTTGCCTTCATCATATTTCCCTGAAAGTAGCGTTTTGTCACGACTGACTTGATCCCAATAGCTTTCATAAAGATTCAACTCACCTGGAGTATACGCAGACTCTTCGGCAAGCTGTAGCGCTTGTGCAATTTCAGGTATTGCCAATAAATCATCGGAAACCATCCTGGTTTTTTCATTGATTTCACGTAAGAAACGCAACCATAATAATCTTAATTTCTTTTCATCGGATGATTGAGCAGGAAACTTGGGTAACTCAATAAAAATGAGTTGTAAATGCTCAATCAGATCGCAACAACCTTCATCATCTTTTCTAATCAATTGATAATGATGATCCCAATTGGGTGTGGTTGGATCATCAATTGTGGCAACAAGTCCCAAGCCATAAACCGGTTGAAGAAATTTATAATCTTCGCCCTGTTCCAGCTGCTTTACCAATGCTTGACTGGTACCAAAGAGTAATCGTTGTTTGAAATGATCCACCCAGTTCATTTGCATCTCGACAATAAAAACCCTACCTTGTGCGTCGGTGCATTTAACGTCCGCAATGGTACGTTTAAACTCAGGTATCACAGGAACTTGTTCATATTGAAGATAAGCCAACGATACAATGGGACTATTGGGTGGCAATGGTAACAACGCATTTAAAAAACTAATTAAGATTTTGGGGTGTTCACCAAATATTTTTTTAAAGACCACATCAGCTTTAGGGTCAAGGTAGCGTGACATATGAACTTATTCCGTTTTGTGTTGGTTCGCGAATTGATTATAAGTTATTTAAAACAAATGTTCAAACTTGGGCATTGATCCCAAAATCACTAAAACAGCAAAAACTCCCCCGGACATAAGGCTCACTTTATTTGTAATGGCAAATACCACAGGATGATCATGCATACAACCGCGATGTGCCTGCATCCAAAGCCAACCCAACCAGAAAAGCACCACGGGGATGGTTAAAAAAACAAATTCAGGATTTGGATATAAAACAGAAACCACTGGATTATTTAAATATAAAGACAAAATCATCACCGCTGAAAATCCTGAACCAATCCCCAAAGACTGAATCATTGTGATATCGGTCGTGACATACCCTCGACCATGAATCGGTGTTTGATGGATGGAATTGTTGAGGTTTAACTCTGTATATCGCTTCACAAAAGATAATGATAAAGCAATAAAATAAGAAAATTCAAGCAACCAAAACGATGGCACAATATGCACAACCGCACCACCGGCAATAACACGCAGCGTATAAAACATGGCAAGCATCAAACAATCAACCAAAATAAATTGTTTGAGTTTCCATGAGTACAAACAGGTCAATACAAAATAAGTCAAAAGCCAAAGAAAAAAGTCCCAAGAAAGATTGATGGCCATTAAAAAAGACATGCCTAGTAAAATAGGTAATAAAAGCATTGCATGCCCAACATGAACCTTGCCTGAAGCAAAAGGTCGATGTTTTTTAACAGGATGTTGTCGATCGCTTTGCACATCTAAAAAATCATTAATCAGGTATACCGATGATGCGCAACCACTAAAACTAATGAAAGCGCCCATAAGCAACAACCACTGATGGCGATCTACGATTTGGTGTGCCGCCAATAATGGCACAAACAATAAAACATTTTTTAACCAT
>CAISSD010000282.1 GCA_903887975.1 uncultured Legionellaceae bacterium
AAACCGCTCGAACATCTTGATTTGATAATATGTCTTCTGGAACACCTTCGCACAATACTTCGCCCGCATTGATGATGTATGCGCGCTCACAAATGGCCAATGTTTCTCGAACATTATGATCTGTAATTAATACGCCAATGTTTCGCTCACACAAATGTAAAATAATTTTTTTAATGTCAATGACCGAGATGGGATCCACGCCCGCAAAGGGTTCATCCAATAAAATAAAAGCTGGTTCAATGGCCAAAGCACGCGCAATTTCTACCCGTCGACGCTCACCACCCGACAAACGCATACCCAGATGATGACGCAAGTGCTCAATGTTAAACTCAATCAAGAGTTGCTCTAATAGTGCTTTTCGCTCCGTGGTATTGAGGTCGTTTCGTAATTGTAAAATCGCCATAATGTTGTTTTCAACCGACATTTTACGAAAAATCGACATTTCTTGTGGTAAATAGCCAATGCCAAGTCGTGCTCGTTGATGCATAGCGGTTTTGGTGATATCGAGATGGTCTAATAAAATATGACCATCATCACAAGTTTGAAGCCCAACCATCATGTAAAAACACGTGGTTTTTCCTGCACCATTGGGGCCCAATAAACCCACACATTCACCTTGCCTAAGGTTTAGACTAATGTCTTTAACCACCACACGATGTTTGAATGATTTTTTTAAATGTTTTACGATGAGCGTTTTCATGCTGATAAATAAGCCTTTAGTGCGGCTTCGGTCTTGTTTTGCGCCAGCAAAATCCAATCACAAAGCTCACGCACCGCACCATGTCCCCCAGAAGCTTTTGTGTGCCATGCCGCTGATTGTTTGACCAAGGGTAGCGCATTGGCAACTGCAACCCCCAATCCGACTTGTTGAATGATGGCCAAATCTGGTAGATCGTCACCGATGTAGGCAAATGCATCGTGAGGTAAATTTAGTTTTTTTTGTAGCTCTAAATAAGCTTTTTCTTTGTTGATGTGGCCTTTATAATAATGCTGAATGCCCAATTGCTGCATGCGATGATCAATAACGGCATTTTTTGAAGTGGTGATCACAGCAACCTCAATCCCTGCGGCAAGTAATAATTTTAACCCCATACCATCTTGGACATTAAAGCCTTTGAGCTCATTGCCAAAATTGTCGATAAAAATGCGTGCGTCGGTCAAAACGCCATCCACATCAGAGATAAGACATTGGATTTTTTGTGCTTTTTTGATGAGTGATGGGTTCATGATGTCCTTTGGGTTAATAAACACCGGCTTGTAATAAATCGTGTAAATGAATCACCGCCATGGGATTTTTGTCGGCATCGGTTACAATAAGCGATGTAATGCTTTGATTCTGCATGATGGTGAGGGCTTCTGCAGCCAAAAGATGGGGTTCAATGGTTTGACTGTTTGGGGTCATGACGTTTTTAATTTTTGTGGTTTTAATATCATGATGATTCAAAAGCGTTCGTCGTACATCACCATCGGTATAAACTCCAACCAATAAGTTTTCATCATTCACAACGCAAACCATACCTAATTTTTTATCGGTCATTTCTTTGAGCGCTTCATGAATCAATACGTCTTCATGCACAACAGGAAGCGCCTCACCCTGATGATAAATATCACTAACGCGCAATAACAAGCGTTTACCCAAAATGCCGCCAGGGTGTGATCGTGCAAAATCGTCAGGTGCAAAACCACGGGCTTGTAATAAAGCAATGGCCAATGCATCACCCATGACCAATGCCACGGTGGTGCTGGTTGTGGGCGCAAGACCCAAAGGGCACGCTTCTTCATGAATGCTGACATCCAAATGAACGTTGGCGGCTTTGGAAAGCACGGAAGTGGGATTGCCTGTTAAGCTAATCAACGGAACTTCAAGACGCTTTAAAATCGGGAGTAATAGTGTAATTTCAGAAGTATTGCCGGAGTTGGATATGGCAATCACGGTGTCATCGCGTGTGATCATGCCTAAATCACCGTGACTGGCTTCCGCGGGATGCATGAAAAAAGCTGGGCTACCAGTGCTGGAGAGCGTTGCTGCAATTTTTCCGGCAATATGGCCGGACTTGCCCATGCCAGTGACAATAATGCGGCCCTGACAAGCCAGCAAAAGTTCGCAAGCGGTATTAAAATCATGATTCAGGCGATTTTTTAGTTCGAAAACAGCGTTTGCTTCGTTCTCAATCACCGCCAAGCCAAGTTTACAAAAATCCATACATCACGCTTCTTGTGAAACCTCATCAGGCATGGTGACATTCAATTCCAACAAAGCATTGTCGCCACTGCGCTCTAGATTGACTTTGACTTTGTTGCGATCGATTGGAATATATTTGGCAATGACTTCAAGAATTTCTTCTTGGAGTTTTGGCCAATAATCTCGGGTATTTCGCTGCGAACGCTCATGAGAAATGATGATTTGCAAACGCTCCTTGGCAACTGATGCCGTGGGTTGTTTTCGTTGTCGCAATTTTAGTAAATAACTGGATAGATTCATGCTAGGGCATCCTCCTTGTGTTTTCCAAAAATACGACGCAGCAATCCTTTGCGCTCGATGTTAACAAATCGCATGGGGCGATGTTCACCTAAAAATCGTGCAATGGCATCTTGATACGCAATACCAGCGTCGCTTTCTGCATCCAAAATCACGGGCATTCCGGTGTTGGATGCTTTAAGCACGGCCTTGGATTCTGGGATGACACCAATCAAGGGAATGGCCAAAATATCCATCACATCTTGCACCGAGAGCATTTCACCTTTTTCAACACGGCTTGCATCGTAGCGGGTGATGAGTAAGTGTTCTTTGACCGGCGTTTTGCCCTCAACCGCACGTTTGGTTTTGCTGGCCAAAAGCCCTAAAATTCGGTCCGAATCACGAACAGACGAAACCTCGGGGTTGGTGACAACGATGGCTTGGTCTGCAAAGTACATGGCGGTAAAAGCGCCTGATTCGATGCCTGCAGGTGAGTCGCAGACAATATAGTCAAATTCTTCGGAGAGTTCGTTGAGTATTTTTTCAACGCCTTCCATGGTGAGTGCATCTTTGTCACGAGTTTGCGATGCAGGCAAAATAAAAAGCTCGGGAATGCGCTTGTCTTTGATGAGGGTTTGTTTTAAGCTCGCTTCATTGTTGATGACGTTGATAAAATCATAAACCACGCGTCGCTCACAGCCCATGATAATGTCTAAGTTTCTAAGACCAATGTCAAAGTCTATGACAACGGTTTTGTGCCCTTGTAAGGCAAGTCCGGATGCAATTGCGGCTGAAGTGGTTGTTTTTCCAACACCACCTTTTCCAGAGGTTACGACAATAATCTCGGCCAAAGCAGGCTCCTTCTTGTATCGAGTGAACACATCATCTCAGTCTACACGGTTTTAAGACCAATATTCAACTGCTTTTTCATCGTACAATTGTTTTAATCCCTCTCGATGGGTTGGATATTTTAATTCAAGACCTAATGCCTTTTTTATTTTTTGATTGTTGATGCGACGATTGTGTTGATAAAAAGATTGTGCCATGGGGGATAATGGGGCTTCTAGATAATGAATGCGTGGCAGTGGCGCGCGATGGAGCAATTGAGCGGCATAATCATCGACCACATCGGATCCACAAGGCTCATCATCTGCAAGATTATATAGTCCTGGAACGATGGGTTGTTGCATGGATGTTGTTAAAATATGGGCAATATCTGCGACATGAATTCTTGAAAAATATTGGCCTTCTTTAACAATGGAGTGGGTTTTGCCGGCGATTCTGTCTTCTAATGCATTGCGCTCTGGTCCATAAATGCCAGCAAGCCTGAATAGATAGAGTGGAACATCATGAGTGTGTGTCAAGGCGCACCAATCTTGTTCGGCTTGAAATCGCGGAATACTGCGCGTTGTGATGGGATTGATGGGGGTCGTTTCATCAACCCAAGCACCTTGATGATCACCATAGACACCGGTTGAAGACAAATACCCTACCCATTGAAAGGGTTTAGAGCGTTGCTTATGTAGTGCTTTAAACACGTTTAAAAATGGGTCGCCTAGAATGGCGTGTGGGGGGGCGGTGATTAATACATGTGAGGCGCTCTTCATGATGGATGTTAAAGCGTTTTCAATGGCATCCAGCATGGTATAACCCAGAGACTGAAACAGGTGTTTTTTTTGCGTTTGGCGAGATGTTGCATGAATCTCAAAACCAAGTTGGTGCGCTTCTAGAGCAACATACGACGCCGTGTAACCCATGCCAAGAATTAATAATTGGGGTTGCATGAATGTCCTTGGATTTTAATTGATCATGAATCGTTATATACTACCTTTTCTTATTTTTAAATCAAAATCATTAAATCATGGTCAATCAATTTGAATATGACAGTTTTTTAAAAAATGCATTGTCGTTACAAGGCTCAGTCACGCCGAAGGTGTTGCCCAAAGTGGTTGTTTTGGTGCTGTACTCGATGTTGATTTCTTGTTTGAGTCATGTTTATCCAGTCATTGCTTTACCCGTTGGGCCGTTTGAATACGGCGGGGTTATTATGGGGTTGATTTTGGTTTTCAGGGTTAATTCAGGTTACGATCGATGGTGGGAAGCTCGTAAATTATGGGGCAACATTGTGAATCAATGTCGCAACTTAGCGATGATTATGATTTATTACACTAGAGATGATGCCAATCTCTGGCGTCAACAAGCCATTCATACGCTGATTGCATGGCCTTATTTGATTAAAAATAAGCTTAGGCAGCAAAACAATCTCGATGAAGTTTTACCTTGGTTGGATGCGCCTATGGTAAAATTATTACAAGACGCCCACAACAAACCCAATGTATTGTCGGCTTCGATTGCAAAACTGCTCAACATTGCCCATCAACAAGGCACAATGGATTCATTTTCTTTTTTGCGCGCCGAGGAGCAGCGTGATTTGATCATCCAATCACAAGGTGGGTGCGAGCGTATCTTAAACACACCCATTCCTTTTGTGATGGCGGTTAAATCCAGGCGTTTTATTTTGATTTTTTTGCTAATCTTGCCGTTTGCTTTGGTTGATGTATCGATTTATATCAATCCTTTGATCACAGGTATTGTGGGTTATGCGATTTTTTCGTTGGATCAAATTGGTGTTGAATTACAAAATCCATTTTCTGAGCAGCATTTAAGTCATTTGCCTTTGACCGAAGTTTGTCGAACGATTGAAGATGATCTTTGTGCGTTATTGTCGCAGGCTTCAGATTGAATGATCATCATTGGATGCAAGAGGCCTTAAAATTGGCAAAATTTGCTGCATCCATAGAAGAAGTTCCCGTTGGTGCATTGATTGTTGCCGAAGATGGAGCAACTGTTTTAGGGCGGGGTTGGAATCAAGTGGAGCAAAGGCGCGATCCAACCGCACATGCTGAGATTTTGGCCATTCAAGAGGCCGCGTTGAACCAGGATAATCATCGATTGTTGGGGGCGACGTTGTATGTGACGTTAGAGCCTTGTTGTATGTGCGCAGGTGCCATGGTGCACGCACGCGTTAAACGTTTGGTTTTTGCCACGCGAGATTTTAAAGCCGGTGCAGCAGGCTCTGCGTACCAATTGCTGTGCGGCCATCCTCTGAATCATAAAGTTCGGGTGGATGAAGGGCCATTGCAATCAGAATGTGCGTTTTTGTTGACCGATTTTTTCAAAGCCCGATCCAACGGATAAAATGATGTGTGGTTCTTAAATGGGTCTTTGTGGGATTGATGGTCATAGGCTTCATCTCCGTACCATAATAACCGTGACTCATTTTGATTTCTGGCACAACAAAACAGATGATGTTGTTTGTCAGCGCTTCAAGTTGATTAAACTCAGATGGATTTAAAGCAACATACTCCATATTGTTCATTTGTCTTCGCAGCATGCGTCTTAAAGGGACTTTATGCTTTAGATGTTGCAAATAATCATTGGCAGATACAACCGCAATGGGTTCGTGTTCATCATGTCGATTGTTGTGATTCATGTCGGCAAAAATAATATCATCTCGCATGACTTTATCATCGTTTAAAGACGTTGCTGGGGCTTTGATGGCGGGGATTTTGCTTGGAAAAGCTTGTGCCTGACAATTTAAAAATTTAGATTTTGAAAGCCAACGATCATCAGGATAGTAGATGATGAAGAGGGTGCCCTCTTTGATGGTTTGAATCAAGGGTTCGCTTAAGGTATCGGGTACGGCAGGGCAACCCCAACTTCGTCCAGCTCGACCGTATTTACTAATAAAAGCTTCTTCAACATACCAACCACCATGCAAAACCACCGCTCGATTGGATGCATTGTCATTAAAACCTGCGTCCAATCCGTTGAGCTGCAATGACAACCCATGTCGTCCGGTGTAGGATTTTTCGGTTTGATACAAGCCAATACTGCTGGCTTTGCTGTTGTTTTGATTGGAGAAATACTGAGAATGCCTAAGGCCTGTGTTTAAACCATGGGCCACATAGGTGTGAAACAATAGTTTTTTGTCAGGAATGTCGAAGACCCATAGTCGTTTTTCATTAGACGGTTTGGCATAATCAATGATGGTGATGGTGCGTGGATTGGGAATTTTTGATTCAGCGCATTTTAAGACCCTGAGGACATAATTTTTGGCCTCAAGGGATAGGGTTGGCGCGTATTGATGAAGCACTGAGCCCATCTCTTCAATTGCTGCAAAGCATGAAGCGGCCTGGAAAAGACCGCTTAAAGATGCCAGTAAAATCCATTTTTTCATGACGTCATGTCCTGTTTAATTTAAGGCAATAATTTCCTCTGCATGATAGGATAATATATTAAAATAGTCGTAAGACATATAAAAATCACCCCAATCAGCCACAAATGGTCCCCATGAGTTGGATGTTCCCAACAACTTTTACATCGAAGGCATAAGCTTGTGCTATGAATGCTAAAGTAAATAAGATATATTTTATAAATTTCATCAAATAATTCCCGGATAAAAAATCCGGTAATTTAATATTATGTGTCTACAAAGACAATATTTTAAACAAAAAAGGTCATTTCATTGATGTACAAACCCTTGGCATGTTTTATTGGTTTGCGTTACATGCGCGCTAAAAAAAACAATCGTTTTGTGTCTTTTATTTCTCTAAGTTCAATGCTTGGTATTGCCATGGGCGTTATGGTGTTGGTGACGGTGCTTTCGGTGATGAATGGATTTCATGCACAAATTTATAAAAATTTTTTTGGGATGGCGCCTGAGATTACCATCACCGCATCCCAAGGTGTTATGGATGATTGGGTGAATGTTGCACAAAAAATTCAACAAGAACCCGGTATTAAAGCGGTAGCACCCTTTGCAGGCGAGCAAGGGTTGTTGACGTATGAGGGACAAGTTTCACCGATTATTTTAAATGGTATTGTGCCAGACAAAGAAGAGGCTTTGAATCACCTCAGCAAAAAGTTATTTTTGGGCAGCATCGGGCGTTTGGAACATTTTGGCATTATTCTTGGAAGAGGTGTGGCTGAAAAATTGGGTGTTATGTTGGGTGATAAAGTAACGGTTGTGATCCCCAAAGCCAGCATGACGGCAACAGGTATGGTGCCACGATTTAGACGTTTTACGGTGGTGGGGATGTTTTCGGTGGGGCCCGGTTTTGGTTTTGATAATAATTTGGCGTTTGTGAATTTAAGTGATGCTCAAAAATTATTGGATTTGGGAGAAAGTGTCACCGGCCTTAAACTTAAAATCAATGAGGTGCATCAAGCGCCACAGTTGGCGGCACTTTTGGCCACACAATTGGGCGAACATTATCAGGTTGGCAATTGGACCGAGCAGTATGGGGCTTTTTTTCAGGCCGTACGCATGGAAAAGACCATGATGTTTTTTGTTTTGGTGTTGATTATTGCCGTCGCGGCGTTTAATTTGGTATCGTCCTTGGTGATGGTGGTGCATGATAAACAAGCTGAAATTGCCATTTTGCGGACCATGGGGGCAACCCCTGGTATGATTTTGTCAATTTTTATGGTTGAAGGCATGATGGTGGGCGTGATGGGGACCTTGATGGGTTTGATTGGCGGATTGATTTTGGCAACGAATGCTGCTGCCATTGTTGATGTTTTGCAAGGATGGTTACACACCGCCATGTTTTCTTATTCGTTGTATGGGGCGGAGTCGTTACCATCGAAAATCTTATGGCAAGATTTATGGCGTGTTTCTGCCATGGCGTTGCTGTTGTCTTTTTTGGCGACCATTTATCCGGCGTGGCGTGCCTCAAAAACGTTGATTGCAGAGGCTTTGCATTATGAATGACGCGTTGATTTGTGCCAAGCATTTGTCCAAATCTTATCGAGAATACAAAACATCGGTGGATGTGTTGCAATCGATAGATTATTCGATTCATCCTGGTGCATGTGTTGCCATTGTGGGCGCTTCTGGCTCTGGAAAGAGTACGTTATTGCATCTTTTGGGTGGCTTGGATGCGCCCACTCAAGGTCAAGTGTTCGTGCAAGGCCAAGACTGGCAAAAATTAAGTGAAAAAAAGCGTTGTCAGCTTCGTAATCGGCTTTTGGGCTTTGTGTATCAATTTCATCATTTATTGCCTGAGTTTTCAGCGTTAGAAAACGTCGCCATGCCACTGCTTTTGGCCAATGAATCGGTTAAAACAGCCACGGAAGAGGCTAGGGCCATGTTGGCACAAGTTGGCCTTCATCATCGATTGCAACAT
>CAISSD010000283.1 GCA_903887975.1 uncultured Legionellaceae bacterium
ACAATATTGAATCAAAAAAGAGAACCATATGGTATTTTATCTAGAATTTATAATGCATTGCGTTCTATTACAAAACCCAAAAGCTCAATGTTTACAGAATTATACCCAGAAGCTACGCCTGATCAACCCATGGTTTCTTCAACCAAACCAATTAAAGCCCCATATCCAACTAAGATCGACCAAAATAAACTGAACTTAACGCGTTATCAATTCTTAATTCTAAATTTGACAAATGATATTCCACCGCCTGAAATTGTTAAGCTTTTGTTGTCCGAGGGAGTGAAATATGAAAACATTCAATATCAAGAAATTGAACCATCAATGGGGTCGAATGAGAAGAATACAAGTTTCATCGAGAGCGGCTGCAATCGATGCACAATAAATTTTGAAGGCACTGATTTAAGTTATATTGATTTACGCGGTTGGGGTAACCCTGAAGGCTACTTGATTTTAAAAGAAAATCAACCAATTTTTTTTATGTTTCATAACGGGCTCAAAGCGAATGAACGTGGTGAATATGAATTTCATTCCTATATTGATACAAATAGTATCCATTTGAACCTTCAACAACAAGAACAATTCACAACATACGAAAAAAAATATAGTCAAAATTTAACGACACCAATAGTACGTCAAGAGCTTTCTGCAAAGAAAGAAAAACCAATTAACTGTCTTAAAAATCAATTAGATAAACTAAAAAGTAATGATGCTAAAGTAGATTATGTATTACAAAATTTATTCGGTGTCAAAAAAAACTAGTTGCCCGCAAGATCCCGCGGACTAACCGCGGGAACGTAGATGGGGTGCATGTCCTAACAACAATGTTATTCAACCATCTCCATCATTTGCATGGTGGTCTGTGTTAAATCCAACAACTCACGAATCGCCACAAAAAACATCGTATAATTCAACGAACTCGCCGATCGTAAATTGGTCAAAATATGTTTCCATCGCTCAATCAACGCCACATTTTTTTCAGCCCATCGCTCAATGCCCACGAAAATATCATTCCCATGCTCATCAAACTGCAATACCGCTGCCGCCAATTGTCGTTGCTGCCAATCCAAATCATCGCGAAGCGCCTCTCGTGACAAGGCTTCCCAATGATTATCCGATGAATGAATAATGATTTCGGTTCTAACCCACGCCAAATCCAAATACTCACCCACACCAAAATAAGCCCTAGCAACACGCTCAATGGGTAAATTCAATTGATGTGCGGATTCAACAATGTCCATCGCCGCAAACAAACCTCTTGTTTTGGTTAAATCCAATGCCAATTCTTCCTTAATCCCCATCTCAAGATATTCGTTAATGTGCAGGTTAAATTGCTCTAAATACCCCTGTCCCAAGGCTTCAGGTAACGCTTTTTTAAGTGCATCAAGACCTGGTAGATAAATCGATATCATTTTGGTCACATCAATCTTTGTGCGCTGGGTTCTTAAAAACCATCGCGTTAATCGACGCAATAATCGCACATAAATCAACACAATTTCCTGTTGTTTCTCAGA
>CAISSD010000284.1 GCA_903887975.1 uncultured Legionellaceae bacterium
TCGCGTTCTAATTCTATATTTTTTGCATATTTTTCAAAAAGCTTTTCGGTGCCTTTTTTGCCATATGCTGCTTCGTGTTTTTTTGTGGTTCCATAAACATAATGATCCAAAACTTCAGATTCAGCACCGTTAAACCAATCGTAGGTGAAATAGGACAGCGTGCTTGTGGTAAGACCTATGGGGAACCAATAAGCCAAATGTCCATCAGAAAACCAACGTTCTTTCGATGCTTTGGCATGAAGAAAGCCCAGCGTTGAGGCGTAGAGTATTTCGGACAGATTTGGTTTCTCTGGTTCTGGTTTTGGTTCTTTTTTTGTGGCCATGGTTGTGTCTCAAATTTGCAATTGCTGATGTAAAATATAGTACATTTTTCACATTATGTAAAATTATAAATCTTAATTTGTGCTATAGATATAGTAACGATGTTTGTTGGTTGATGATGAATAAGGACCTTCATGAATTTTGTTGAATGGTATGAATACATTAAGCTATTTTTTGACCTTCAAAAAATGGGCTTGTCACAACAAGTCAAAGAACAGCGCTTGGCGTTGTTGGATTTGTTCTTAAAAGAGGATGGATTGCTCACCCCAGAGCTTGTGCCCTATTTAACAAACGTCAATTCATCAGGCATCCCTTTTTGTGAATGTTGCGATTTGGATTTACAAACCATGGTTTATGATGAACTACATAATGAAATTCCCACCGAACTTTTAAGCCAAGAGCGTCCCACCTTGATTAAAGTTTATGGTCATGAAGACGTTCAATATCGTATTTATGGCAATCCATCTGGACAGCAATGGATGTTAACGAGTCTTGATACGGCCATAGTGGACGCGACCGCATTGTTTTTTCCTGAACCAACAACATCTGGATTAAGCGAACAACCGAAATTGCTGGCATTCAACAATCAACATGCAAATTTGTATGCGCATCTTTTGTCAGAGCGTGGTATTCCTTCTCGGGGGTGGTCATTTGGCTTGCCGGTACATTATTTTTCGGTGAAGGGGCATACATATGATGCTAAAGAGCCCGCTCAAGTGATTCAAATCAAAAAATTATTCAATGCCATTTATCATGCAGAGCTCGCCATGGTTGAAATGGAACAACTTAAAGTTTTTGCGCTGGAATGGAACCCCTGGAATTGGTTGATTCCCCGGGTGTATCGTGCCGGTCAACACGCCCATACGGCCGCGGTTTTATTGCTTGAGTTCGAGCTTAATTTTTCGGGGGTTTTTGACCATGAAATCAAGAAGTTGTTTGATTGTTTGAATGTGTTTAATCAATTTTCTCGATTTAAAACATTGGATCATCCACCTCAAGATTTTAGAGAAGCGTTATCTGGACAATCATTGGGTTATAACATTGGCCAAACCTTGGGCGTTGCTGTTCAGCACATGCCATCGGGTTCTGGGGCTATTCATTATGATTTTTGGGTGGGATTCACCACCGATTTGCCTCAATATTTTGATGACATCACCTCTTGTGTTGATCAATTTGTGACATCGCGAACCAATAAAATTTCAAAATTAAAACCCGACGATTACGTGTTGATACAGGCCTCAGGTTACAAATTACAAGGTGTTTTGGAAGACATTAAGAGTAGTCATTGTTTTAGAAATTTTCATATTGCGCGTTTGATAAAAAATATTACCAATGTAGTATTTTTGATCCAAGAGCAATTACTGTACTTAATGGATGAATATCAAGATGCTTTACGTGATGCATTAAAGCATCTCAAATTGGATTTGTTGGCAGCGTTCATGGCTGAAATTGATAAAATTGAAGCTGAATTTTTATTGCATCCGGGTGTTTTGTCGCAACGCGTGATGCCTTTTGTGGTGTCTTTTTACGAACAATTGGCGCAATATGTTCATAACATTGCGGATTTAAAGCAAAAAAACAGCGAGTTATTGCATCTAGAAGACATGGATTTTTTAAATCAACGTTTAAAGCCAACCCAACAAATAACCGAAGCAATTGCGCACAAATTGCATGATTTACAGGTTGCTAAAAAATATTTTACGAGCTTTTATCAGTTGTTGAATCAATCTCGTACAACATCTGAAGAACTGATGGTGTGCTTTGCGGGATTTGATGAGCATGCTACGGCATGCGATAAAACCACGCGAAATCAAGTATTGGTTTATTTAAAAGAACAATCATGGGAAACCAATCAAGCGGTGATTTTGGCGTTTAAACCTAAATTACAGGCTTTTATGGAACAAACGTTGAATACCGAAACGTTTAAATTAAAGCTCTATAAAAATTTAGTACGTTTTGTGCGTGACAATACCCCTGTTCATTTGGTGCCTTTTCATCACCGCCAAGGGATGGAGATGGTTGCCTTTAAAATACAACACAACCAACCATTGCCAACAATAAAAACAAATAAGCCAACATTGGTGAAACAGGGCGCGGACTATTGGTTGTATGGCAATACCAATGGCCATCAATGGCAATGGACGAGGCTTAATCACCGAGTGATGAAGGATTTACCGTTTGAGTTGGACCACATCGAAAAAGTTATTCCATACAATCCCAAACCACAATATCAGTTGTCCTGGGTGATGGATGCTGATGACAAAGTCATTGATGTGAAACCTGATGTTATTTATTTAAAGAGGATTGGTCAAGGTTTTCATTTTGAATACCATGTTCGAAGCGTTTTGGATCCAGCTAAAACGCATCAAGGTCTTGTTCAATTAGACTTAACTGATGAACAACAAAATGATTTGAATCATTATTTATTCATGATGAAGCCGAACCAACAATCATTTGTGTCTTTTGCTGATGTTTTAAATCTTCAACCCATTCGGTTTTGTTTTGTTCCGTTGATGACTAATATTTCCGCGCAAATATTGAGCGCGGCACTAAAAAATGCGCATGTAGAGCCCCGTTGGGTCGCACTTTACGATGAAATCATTGCTAAAAATGCCCATACTGTATTTTGCTTGGTAGGGGATGTTTCAGAAGAAAAGGTGCTTTTTTCGAAACAAAACATTCATGATCGAATTCAATTTGATTTGTCTCAACATCACGTTTTAAATAGGGCACAACTCACCAGTGAGGAGTCTTATGATTTGTTTTTGATGTATAAAGATAAAATTAATGAACGTTATGGTATTTTAAGGGATTTGAATCAACTTAAAGAATGCATTCTAAATAATAAAAATCAGGCAAAAATCCTGTATGCCAATGTACAACCCTATTTGATGGTTTCAGGATTTAAGTTTGATAAAGATTGGGTTGATTTTTTTAATGATGAAGCGGCTTTGGTTGATAAACATGAGTTAATCACCACGCTGAGCGTTGTTGATCAAAACATTCGAGCGCCTCTGCCTTTATGGGAAGCGCGTCAACAACAATGTTTGCGGCAATTTATGGGCGCTAAACATGAAACGTTAATCTGGGCAGCAAGACAATTGGTAACCCTACCCAATGCCCCACACAAGACTTCATACCATTACACTTATTTATTGAAACATCAACAATGTTCATCGATGATGAAAGACATTCAAGATTCATTAAAAAAATGGTATGCGTTGTTGAATGCGCCATTAAAAAAAGCTTTGACACGCTTTAACCCAGAACGTCCCTACAGCGCTTTGGATGCTCTGTCCGATGATCCCGCCATGATTTTTTTTAAAAAATTAAAAAAAATAGTACATCATGCGGAAAAATTACTTCTAACTTTGGAGTCGGTGAACACTGCAAACATGCATGAATGGCTTTTATACCAATTATCCGAGATGATCCTTGATGTCGTGATGATTCAAGATTTGGCCAGCAGAATGCAGTATGATGACTATTTTGGTGCTGTCTATAGCCAGTTTTTTCGTCAATTAGAAGCCCTCACCACAACATTGGCTACACAAACACAATGGTACACCATTGAAGACACCATGGTGGCACCAGTTGATGATTCAGTGGGATTTAATGGTCTTTGGTTGAGTGTCAATGCCATCTACACACTGCCCAAGCATGCTATTGCCTTATCTCGTCACGAGACGTTAAGTCCCATCGGTGAGGATTTATGGCTAGCGCAGGTCCCTGCGGTTATTGACATCCACGAATGGATGCGGCGTGAGCCAAAACGTGCCATGTTACTCAAACAAGGTGCGACGTACTATGTTTATGGAACAAAAAATCAAAAAGATTGGGTTTTGACTGAACTCGATGCTGAGGTGATTCAAAAGGCAAAACTTGATTTTTCTGCTGTAAAAAAATTACCGTTTAAACCAGACTATGATGAGATTTATAAAGAAATTTTGCGACAAGGTGGGCATACCAATACCTTACATGAATTACAAAAAAATGCTAAAAAAACAGCAGATGAGCTGAATCAGATCATCAATGCCGCGGGTACGATGATGCCCATGATTCAAAAAATTCCGGCAATTTATCGTTTATTGTATGAAATCCCCAATCGGCTTAAAGATGTTTTTAGCACGTTACGCGAAACAA
>CAISSD010000285.1 GCA_903887975.1 uncultured Legionellaceae bacterium
CTACCCATACATTTGCCCCCATCGGTCGAGATGCAGGTCTTAAGCGTATTGATCACAAGCGCACCAAACTATTAAGTGCCGAAGACAAGGCGATTAGTCAAACGGATGCATTAGCGTATTTAGAAGATGGGGTTGCCAGTGAAACCTTACTATTGGGCGCACATCACCACACAATCATGTTATTAGCACCAACTAAAGTATTGCTTGAAACGCTCATACTTGAAGCAACTAAGCGCTATGCAAGCAGTGGCATTGTCGTTGCTCGCGAAACGCTTGGCTTAGAGCCTGCCTTTTGGAGTCAGTTGCCCTGCAATCAACATTTTATTGCACGAGCATCGTTGATTACCTCCCTTAATTTTGTTGATTTTTGTCCGTTACATAATGCGAGCCAAGGATTCAACAATGAGAATTTTCTAGGCGGCGCGGTGACTCTCTTGGAAACACCTTCTAAAACGCCAGTCTATTTTAATTACCACACCAAAGGGTCGCGCACGAATCCATCGAAAGGACATGCCGCCGTGTTTGGCGGTAATAATGCCGGTAAAACCACGTTGGTTAATTTTTTAGATGCCCAAATGATGCGCTTTGGAGGGCGTAGTTTTTACATCGATCGCGATGAATCTTCCAAAATCTATATTCTGGCTTGTGGTAATAGCACATATATGAAGATTGACCCTGCCAATGCAATCGCTATGAACCCACTGCAATTGCCGGACTCCCCAGAAAATCGTTCATTTTTAAAAACGTGGTTTGGAACACTGGTGCAGGCTGAGGGCGAAAGTGTTACGCCTAGTGATATTGCTGAAACCATTAACGACTGCATTGATTATGCCTTTGAGCAATTAGCGCCTGCCTACAGAACCTTAAGTCATGTCAGCCAGTTTTTACCCATCGATTTTCCCCGTTGGCCGCATTTACGAAAATGGCTCAAGCGGGATCATGCAAGGATTGATGGCGAATTCCACTGGCTGTTTGATAATGTCGATGACGCGCTGAACCTTCATTTTGACAAAGTGGGCTTTGATGTCACTTTTCTCATGGATCAAACGCATCCCCTCATCGCAACCCCTGTTTATTTATACCTTGTTCACCGTATGCGCCAATGCATGGATGGACGCCTCACTTCTTTTGTCATTGATGAAGCATGGCAATTGTTTGCCTCACCTTTCTGGCAAAAATGCTTGAAAGAGTGGTTACCAACCATCAGAAAGAAAAACGGGCACTTTATTTTTATGACGCAATCGCCCAAAACAGTGACCACATCCCCCATCAAACACGTTGTTTTTGATAACTTGGCCACCATGCTCGTGTTTCCCAATCCGCTTGCTGATCGGGAGACTTATATTGAGCAATTAAAACTAACCGAATCCCAATATCAAGCCATCCAAGAGAATAGTCCTGAATCAAGAATGTTCCTTTATAAACAAGATAACGAAGCTATGCTTTGCAAACTTGATTTAAGTGGCATGAGCAAATACATCCGTGTGCTTTCAGCGAATACTCGCTCAACGAAATTGCTGGATGAAATCATCAATGAAGTAGGTGAAAACCCAAGTCATTGGCTGCCGATTTTTTTCGAAAGGAGCCAGCAATGAAAAAAACACTCTTTGCGGCGCTCCTTGCTATTGGCGTCAGTCCTGCTCTTCATGCCGATATTATCGGTGTTGCAGACGCGGAAATGATTGCGGTCGCACTCAAACAATTGAACGAGTTACAAACCCAATATCGCGTATTAACAGACACCTATCAAGCGGCCAAAAGCCAAGTCGATAACCTTAACCAATTAAAATCAATGAACAGTGGTCATTATGGTTTTGGTGACCTCAACAATGGTTTGGATGCACTGCAAAGCTGGCAATCGCCCGTCAGCACTTGGCAGGATGCTTTGCATAATTTATCCGGTGGCAATCCTGAGCGTTATCAATCGCTGATTGATGCTTATGAAAAGAATCACCCCACCTTAAGCGAAACCGATTATGCACGTTATACCACCCCTGAAAAAGCTGCTCGTTTTAAAGAAGACAAGGCGGTAAATCGTGCCGTTCAGGTGCAAACCACCCAAAGCTATAACGAAATCAATCAGCATATTGCAGCCTTACATAAACTCTCACAACAGATTGAAAAAACCGCCAATACCAAAGGGGCAGTTGATTTGAATTCGAGGCTCATCACTGAACTTGGATTTATCCAACTGATGAGTTTGCGACTACAAGCATTGACGAGCCAACAAATCGCCCAAGAAAGTTTATCCGAACTTCAAGATCGAGCGGAAATGGCGCAGTTCAACCGATTACCGAATCACTGATAGGAGCAGTTGCATGACAAACAAATGGTTTATCGCTGTATTGATAATAGGCGTGTTAAGTGGATGCGCAAAGCCCCCGGATCTGGAGGCTCCTTGCCACAACTTCGGCCAGTTTTGCCCGCAATACCCGATTAATGACGAACCGATCAAAGGAGAGAAGGCATGAATGTCTATTGGAACATATCGGTCTTTATAACAGCATTGCTGTTGGCTGGCTGCCATCATGATAACCCATTAACAAAGCACGCACCCAAAGAATCTGCCCTATTTTTAATGAATGCTTCTGCAAATGTTGAAAAACGCCTGCACTTTGTAATTCAGCAAGATGCGTTCGGTTATGGTTATTTAGAATGCATGGAAGGAAAAAAGAGCGTTGATATTCGTTGCCCTGAGTTACTCAATGGCATGGTGCAGTTTGCCAAAGAAAATCACTACCCTGCGTTTAAACAGATCACTTTATCCGATCTTACCGATAAGGCTATGTTTGAAAAAATAGGCGATGAGTATGCAGAAATTGCAGCAACCACCTGGCCGCATTACTTCCCTGTGAGTCAATCATGAGTGGCTTACAATTCGACAACTTCATTGTTCATCTCGGGAGGGAGGTCGATCAATTGACGAATCACTTTGTGCTTGATGGTTACAGTGCGCTTGCATCACTCCTGAAAGCGCCACTTGGCTCCATGATTGTGCTGTATATCGTACTCATGGGTTTTAGCATCGCTCGTGGCATCATTGAGCGACCTCAACACGAGTTACTGAAATTTAGCATCAAAGCGGGCTTAATTTATATGGCTGCCATGAACTGGGATTGGTTTGCCTCACATATCCGTGATCTGTTTGTTGTTGGAAGCGAATCAATCGCGTCTACCCTCATGCAAGCGGTACATAAGCAGTCTACGGGCGGTTCTGTAAATCAGGGTCTTCAAAATGTGTTAAATGAAATTTTAAAGCTGGGTACAACCTTATTTGATGCAGGCTCATTAAGAAAATTAACACCTTATTTTGCAGGCATGATGGTGTTTTTATCAGGCAGTATCACCATCGGCCTTGCTTTTATAGAGATCGTCATTGCCAAGCTCATGTTAGCCATCACGCTCTGTACTGCGCCACTCTTCATCATTTTTACGTTGTTCGAACAAACCAAATCTTTTTTTGACCGCTGGTTAGGCGTTTTAACCGGATTTGCCTTTGTGCTGATTTTTGTCTCAAGCGTTGTCGGTCTTTGTGTTCATCTATTGCATTGGGTCACCTATGCCTTATCGGGTAACACCGAGCAGCTCACCGCAGCTATTTGGGTGCCCATTTTTATCGTGGCTTGTCTTTGTGTCATGGGGATCACGCAAGCGGTGGCCATCGGTAAAAGCATCGGTGGGTCACTGTGTACCTCGGGTGGTGCATCCATGGTGGGTGGGTTTATTGGCGGCAGTATTGGCGCTTGGGGTATGTCAAAAACCATGTTGCAAAAGCCCATGAGTATTTCACGCCAAGGATTAGGTGGCTCATCCAGTTTGGTCAAAAAAGGCCGTCGGATGGGGGCTGCTAGTCAAAATCTATGGAAGCAATTACATAAAAATCTACGCAAGGGGGGATCATGAGTAAAGATTTAAATCATTATTTTAAACAGGCAAGGCACTGGGCGGATGATCAATTTGGTCGGTTGGAACAGTCTAGAAACCGTTATCAGGCAGCCTTTCTATCGGCGATGGGGCTAAATGTCGCGGCGTTAATTGTCATCGGTATGCTAGCCCATTATCAAACTTTAGTACCCTTGCTGGTACATCATTACGATAACGGTGTCACCACCATTGACCCCATCAATAATGAGCAAACACCGATTAATCGGGCACAGGTTGAAAGTGATATTGTGCGCTACATCGAGTTGCGCGAATCCTATGATGTATCCAGTTATCGTGCCCAATTTGAGTTGGTCAATTTGCTTTCCAACAATAACGTTGGCAAGGAGTATCTAACTGAGCATGATGCATCAAATGCAGCATCCCCCATTCATACATTAGCCAATAACAGCAAACGAGAAGTTCATATCTACAGCATTAATGTCTTGGATTCGTTGTTGGCCAATGAACACGATATTCACAAAGACCACCATGCCTTGGCAGAAGTTGTTTTTAGTCTGGTTGATACCGATAAATCAACCGGTAAAAGCACCACCACGCATTTTAACGCGATGATTTCATGGCGCTATACGAGCCCTCCTGATTCACCTGATCGTCGTTGGAAAAATTGGGATGGTTTTGAAGTCATCCGCTACAGTAAACAACCTCGTATTGTGGAGCAACATGCATGAAAAAATTATTAATCGGTACAGTAACGGCTCTCTTAGCCACAGGATTACATGCTCAAAATAATCCCGTGTCTTTTCCAACGGATTCACGGATTAAACACGTGGTCTATCAAGATAATAACGTGGTTCCTATACAGGGGATAACCTTCACCACCACACAAATCCAATTTGGTGATAAAGAGGAAATACTGGATATCGAAGGTGGTGATAGTACCGCATGGATGGTGACCTACCACCCTGAGTTATCGAATACTGTGTTTGTAAAACCCACCATTTTGGATTCCAGTACCAACCTGACGGTCATTACCAATCAACACGCTTACTATTTTCATTTAACCAGTAATAAAAAACTGGAGCGCAAGCCTACCCAACAAACCTATGCGGTGAAGTTTGTTTATCAAGCCACCAATCATCCTGCGAAACCTGTTGCGAAACAATCTCCGCCAAAGGTAAATCCGTTCGCTCATCCTAAAGCACTCAATACAGCCTATCGCTTTAGTGGCAGTTCGCAGTTAGTGCCACGGCATGTATTTGATGATGGCAAGTTCACTTATTTTGAATTAGCGCTCAATGGTGCTGTTCCTGCCATTTTTTCGGTTGATGATCAAAGCGGTAAAGAGTCAACAGTTAACACCAGACGAGAAGGAAAATACCTTATCGTGCAACGTATCGCACCTCAATTTACGCTACGACAAGGCAGGCTTGCAACGTCTGTGTTTAATACACAAGAAATAAATCGTATTGCTGCAAACAGGAGACCTCAATGAAATCAGATGAAAAAAATGTCCAAGAGTCAGTGGGCAGCAGAACGCAAGTCGCTAAAAATCCTAAATACGCGAAGCTAAAAGATAAAGTGCTTCTCGTAGGCGTAATTCTGGTCTGTGTCGGCATTGGCTTAAGTGGCTTAATGCCCAAACGCAAAAACAGCCAAATAATTGATGAAAACAATAAAGAAAATACGTCTCTGCAATTAAACCAAAATATGGCGCTAATTGCTGCTATGAGAGACAAAAGTAAAACTCTTTCCTCGGGTTATCAAGGTGGCGATCCAATGCATCCCCCTGTGTTAAGAACGCAACAAAATTCGGATGCATTGACCAAAGAAACATTGGCACGAATGAACGCGCCTTCCACCTTTTTTAGTGTCAGTGGCAGTGAATCACAACCTAAATCAAAACTCGTTAGCCACCGTCAAGACAAGGCGCTCATGGGGCATGATACCAATTCAGAGTTTTTGAACCAGCAGGATGATATTACCGCGGTAAGTGCGAAGCGTTTACCCCATCCCAACATGACCGTGCCCGCAGGAGAAATGATTCCTGCAACACTTGAAACCGCCATTAATTCTGAGCTTGCAGGCATGGTGCGTGCCATTACGACGAGAGATATTTATGCACTATCAGGCGATAAATTACTTATACCAAAAGGATCAACCTTAGTAGGGCAATTCAATACGGCAATCACGCAAGGCCAGAGTAGAGTCTTTGTTGTATGGAGTCGCTTACAAATGACAAACGGAGTTATTGTGACTTTAAACAGCCCCAGTAGCGATTCCATAGGCCGGTCAGGGCAAGCGGCTGATTATATTGACCGCCATTTCTTTGAGCGATTTGGCAGCGGTGCATTGTTGTCCGTCTTAGGTGCTTATACGGCAACCGGTGGTGTTCATGGCCAAGATGAATACAACTCCATGTCGCAATACCGTATGAATGTTGCCGGTAGTTTCCAACAGGCCGCCAATCAAACGCTACAACAAGATATGCAAACAAGACCGACGTTACAGGTAAATCAGGGCGCATCCATCAATGTCTTTGTGGCACATGATTTAGACTTTTATCGTGTTGCAGGAAGACGATGATGGAAGCCATGAAAGCATGTTATTCATCAGGTGCAGTGGGGTTATTAGCGCCACTGCAAGATTTTTTAGATGACCCACAAGTATCTGAAATCTTAATCAACAAACCTCAAGAAGTGTTTATTGAGCGGCAAGGCACATTGCTTCGTTTTGATATACCTGTTTTAACAACGCAATATCTTCGGCGTTTATTTACACTGATTGCCAATGAAAATAAGCAGTGCCTCACTGAATCATCACCGATTTTATCAGGCAACCTTCATGATGGCTCACGCGTGCAGTTAGTAATTCCAGGAGCAGCACTTCATGAAACGTTGTCGATTCGAAAATTCACGCTCAAAAACCTAACCTTCGATGACTATGTGAGCCGTGGCTTTTTTGCTAAGGCGAAAGGTGTCAATTTGGACGCAGGCTCGTTAATGGATAAACCCGAGGAGGACACATTACGTCGCCTTTATGCTACCCGCAATTGGCCGGAATTTTTAGCGCAAGCCATTCAATTGAAGAAAAACATCATCATTTCAGGGGGAACGTCTTCTGGTAAAACCACCTTTTTAAATAGCTGCACTCAACATATCCCCTTAAATGATCGCTTAATCACACTTGAAGATACGTTTGAAATCAATGTCCGTCACCCCAATCTCGTTCGCTTAAAAGCATTAAAGCAAGTAGGTGTTGAGGCGCACCACGTCAGCATGCAGGATTTAGTGCAAGCATCTTTAAGGCTAAGGCCTGATCGCATCATCATGGGCGAAATTCGAGGCAAGGAAGTTTTTGATTTTGTATCTTCCTGTTCAACGGGGCATAGCGGCGCATTAGCCACCATTCATGCCAACAATCCTAAAGTGGCCTTCATGCGCATGGCGCAGCTTTATAAGCTGAACCCCATTGCGGGCATGACGGATGGTGATATTTACAATGTCCTACATGAGGTCGTAGATATTATCGTGCAAGTAGCAAAAACCCATGAAGGTCGACGTTTGGTGGAGGTGTATTATAAAAACGCGCACTAATTACAATTTGCTTTCTATCCAGATTGCCTTGTGGCTTGAGGTCACCTGTTTACTCACTACGGTTTTTATAGGCAGTCCTCAATGGGTAACACCAACCGCGTTGGTTGCTTTTATTGCACATGGCTTTTGGATTGAAACCGGATTGGCCTTAGGTGTGAGTGGTTGGATTCTTCTAAGTCTCAATGGCCTGTCAAAGACAGGACTTTTACGATACTTATCACTAACCTCAACCGCGATTTTATTATGCCTGACAGGCCTGTTTTTATTAGGTTATCTGGTGTTTTCGTGGATA
The DNA here is from genome assembly GCA_903887975.1 of uncultured Legionellaceae bacterium. Lineage (GTDB taxonomy): Bacteria > Pseudomonadota > Gammaproteobacteria > Legionellales > Legionellaceae > CAISSD01. Next base: position 7,771 of record CAISSD010000285.1, read on the forward strand.
TATTTAGACCAACTTTACGGCCACGAAGGCCTCACCAATTTATTCTTGCAGCGTTATCAAGAACCCATGCTGTGGCATCAGTTTATCCAAACAGAATGCATCTCACTGGCCACAGTTATCTTAGGGGTCGCCGTTGTGTTATTTGAACGGTTAAGGCCTTCGCGCAAAACCTTGGGAAAAGCGCACTTTTCTAATGGGTTTGAAACCCATCAAGCCGGATTTTTTAAACGTGAAAAACAAAGCATCCTCATTGGCAAGAAATATGGTGCACCGCTCTATTCCAATGGTTTTGAACATGTGTTGGTTTTTGCGCCTACAGGCAGCGGTAAAACGCGCAGTATTGGTATTCCGAACTTGTTTCATTATCCTTATTCCGTGGTATGTAATGATGTAAAGCTCACGATGTTTAATACAACCTCGGGCTTTCGTGAAACCGTATTAGGCCATAGCTGCTATTGTTGGGCACCTGCGAGCATTGATAGAAAAACACATCGTTATAATCCATTATCCTTGATCTGTGAAGATAAAACTCAACGCCTGACTGACATTCAACGCATAGCACATATCCTGATTCCTGATAGCAAGAAATCAGATCCCATATGGCAACAAGCATCACGTAAATTATTTAAAGTCGCTGTATTGTATTTATTAGATACCCCTGAGCGCCCCACAACGCTAGGAGAAATTAATCGCTTGGTGAAGCAAGCCGGTTTCGATGAATGGTTGGGATCCGTATTAGAAGAAACAACGCATTTTGATCCAGAGTTTTATCGCAATGGGTATTCTTATCTCAACAATCACGAAAAGACGAGAAGCTCTATTCTTGAAACATTTTCAGGCTATTTTGAATTGTTTGATGATCCTATGATTGATGCTGCCACATCCTCATCTGATTTTGATTTAAGCCAATTGCGACGGGAGAAAATGACCATTTATGTCGGGTTCACTGATGATGATATGGAGCGATTATCCCCATTACTAACCCTATTTTGGCAACAACTCATATCACTCATGATTAAGCGCGTGCCTGATCCAGTGGACGAACCCTATCCGCTGTTATGTTTAATCGATGAGTTTTCATCACTAGGCCGAATAGAGCGCTTGCGACGTTCGGTTAAATTGTTGCGTGAGTACCGCGTTCGATGTGTGCTCATCATGCAATACATTGCGCAAACCTATGAACAATACTCGCATGATGAAGCCAAAGCCTTTACCAATATCAAAACCAAGATTGCGTTTGCAACAGAAGACCTCAATGATGCGGAGTACGTCAGCAAACTATTGGGTACCCGAACGGTGCGTGTCACAGGCTCATCGTCAAGCACCCAGGCACAAGGTTATTCCCAGTCTAAAAGTTATCATTATCAGGCGCTGCCATTATTACGCCCAGATGAAGTCATGCGGTTACCCGCCAACCAAGTTTTAATCATGCGAACAGGTCATGCGCCCGTGAAGGCGGCGCAACTGATTTGGTACAACACAACATCAATGAAAAATCTGGCTTGTGGTGAAACAGCAGTACCCCACCAAGTCATGATTCAGCATCCCTTTGTACATCCGACAAAACCTGAACTATCACTACTAGAGGCCATGGAAACCTAAACATGAAGAAACAACCCCAGCAGCCCAGCATGGATGAGTGGCTGTTAGATCCGATACATGGATTGGAAGCGGGTGATAGATAGTGTCCACCAACCAATTACACCCTCTGATTTTTTTTAAGGTAGTGTTCAATAAACTGTGTCATCTCTAAAAAATTGGTATAATTTTGCAATGTTTAGAGATGACACAGTTTATTGAACACTACCCAGCAAAAGCAATATTTAAATAAAAATTCACTCAGTAGTGCGTTTATGGTGAACGCCAGTCATAGTACTTGGATACAAAAACCCGAAGAGGTATGCGAGCAAATTAAAAAAATTGCTCATTATTAGGGCGTGTCCTCAATTTAAAGCCATTAATTGAGCAGATTTGTCGATTTGTAAATTCTTTTTGTTCATCATTACACCAATCTCTCATTTCAATTTAAGCCAAATTATCGAACATGCTAAAAAAAGCATTGACTTGAAGTTTCGTGCCAGTTTTTCGAATCGTGTGGCAATGCTTCGAAAGTGTTTCAATCGAGCAAAAAGATTCTCCACTAAATGGCGCAATTTATACAAATATGAATCAAATTCCGGGTTGGGTTTTTTGCTGTTTGTTTTTCGAGGGATAACAGGATTCATTCCCGCACTTCTGGCTTCTTCTCGAATTTCCTCTGAGTCGTAACCTTTATCGCCTATGAAATGCTCCGCTGAGCCCACTTTTTCTATTATTTGACATGTAACTTGGGAGTCGTGGACTTGACCCCCAGTGATTTCAAAATCGATCGGATTTCCGTGCGCATCGGCGGCAATATGAATCTTTGTGGTAGCTCCTCCTCTGGACTTACCAATGGCTCGCTCTTCTCCAAGCCGAGCTCCACTCGCATGCTGGTGAGCGCGGACGTAACTTCCATCGGTGAATACCCATTCTGTATCAATTTCGC
>CAISSD010000286.1 GCA_903887975.1 uncultured Legionellaceae bacterium
TAAAATGGCGCAAAGGTCAAACTGATCGGGCAAGGGCACGCTCACGGGCGCGGGCACAACCCCAGATCTTGCTTTTAATTTAGCTTTATTTTTAACTTGAGCATCTCCTACATGCCTCGGACAAGCCGAGGCATGTAGGCGGGGTGAGCAATTGTCAACACGCCCTAACCAATAATAGCAAAAAATGTTATTTTTTGCTATTACCATCTCTAAAATACGCAGCAATACGCTCCGCCAAACTCCGGCTAATCCCCGATACTTTAGCAATTTCCTCAACAGATGCCTCTGACAAAGCACGTATCCCGCCAAAACGCTGTAACAATGCTTTATGCCGTTTTGCACCAATTCCTTCAATGGATTCAAGCCCTGAAGCAAAACTGGTTTGACCACGCTTTTTGCGGTGCGCTTGAATGGCAAAACGATGTGATTCATCCCGAATGTGTTGCAACAATTGCAACGCCTTGGAATCAGGCGCCACGGTCAAAGGCTTTGAGGAAAAAGTTAATATCAAACGTTCTTGTCCGGCTTTTCGATGCACGCCTTTGGCAATGCCCACAACATCCACGGTATGAATCGCCAGTGCGTCCAATAACTTTTTTGCAACATTCACTTGCTGTTGCCCACCATCAATCACCAAGACGCTCGGTAGATCCCCCTCCTGCAACAAACGCCGAAAACGCCGATTGATGGCTTGCTCCATGGCGGCATAATCATCGCCTGGCGTGATGTTTTTGATGGCATACAATCGATACTTTTTTTTACAGGGTCCAGCGGTATCAAACACCACACATGAGGCATAGGTATCTTGCCCTTGTGTATGACTGATATCAAAACACTCCATGCGCACAATGGGTGTTTGACGTTGCAGTAATGCACCCAAAGCTTCAAACCGAAGCGTCATCAAATGATGAGAGTTTCTGTACGCTTCAACCGCAAGCTTTAAGTTGTCATGCGCAAAATCAAACCATCTCGCCTGCGCATTTTTTGCTTTAACGCACTGAAGCACGCATTTTTGACCTCGTGCTTCACTTAATAATTGCGCCAATGGTTTTTGCGTGTCCAATAGCACATCCGTCATCACCATTTTAGGAATACGACTGGGGTATTCCAAATAATAGTAATGCATAAACTGCATCAAAACCATGTGTTGTAGTTGAATGACATCATCATCAAAACCAGATTCTGGCACATTGGGAAACCAATGTTGATTGCCCATCACTTGGCCTTCTCGAATGGTCAAACACAACACACACGCAAACCCCCAGCGCACCTCACAAACCACCACATCCAAGTCACCCTGCAGTTTAAAAATCCCTTGCTGTTCTTGAATAACACGCAGCGCTTTAATTTGATCGCGAATGATTGCAGCCTTTTCATAATCAAGATTTTGTGCGGCTTTATCCATAAATAAGGCCATGTCATCCAAAATAGTCGCTTGTTTTCCTTGTAAAAATTGCACCACTTGCATCACAGATTGTCGATACTCTTCTTTTGTAATCAAGCCCACACAAGGTGCGGTACATCGTTTGATTTGATATTGTAGACAAGGCCTGGTTCGAGAGGCAAAATAAGCATCGCTGCAATTGCGAATCTTAAATACTTTTTGCAAAATATTTAACGTGGTTCGCACGGCGTGCGTACTGGGAAATGGTCCAAAGTAGGTCCCACCTATGGGTTTATGTTTGACGCGGATGGATGATAATTGTGGAAAATCTTGGTTTAAAGAAACCATAAGAAAAGGATAGGATTTATCATCACGCATCAAAACATTGTATTTAGGGCGCAGATTTTTAATCAGGGTTTGTTCTAAAAGCAATGCTTCGGTTTCACTTCGTGTGACTTGAATCTTAATGGATGCAATTTGACCCACCAATGATTGGGTTTTGATGCTTTGGTGAGCGATTTTAAAATAACTGGAAACGCGTTTTTTAAGATTTTTTGCCTTGCCGACATAGAGAACTTCATCATGAAGATCCAGCATCTGATAAACCCCGGGCTCAAGGGTTAAATGCGACAAAAAATGGTTTAAATCAAAGGGGTTATTCGTTTCAGTCATTCATTTCAAACTGCATGGTGTCGGGTTGTTCGATGACCCGATGTTTCATGGCCAAATAGGTTAATTCGACATCATTTTTGATGGCCAATTTTTCAAACATGCGGTAACGATAGCCATTGATGGTTTTGGTGCTTAAAAACAATCGCTCCGCAATATCTTGCACCGTCATGCCACGGGTTATCATCATCATGACTTGCATCTCGCGCTCGGACAGTTGCTCAAAAGGCGATTCTTTGGGCGGCATCAAACTACTCAAGGCCATTTGTTGGGCAATTTCACCACTCAAGTACATCTCGCCTTTATAAACTTTACGAATGGCGGTGGCGATTTCCTCGGCGCCAGAGTCTTTGGTGAGATACCCCACCGCACCCAATTGCAAAATACGGCTTGGAAAAGGCTCTGCACAGATGGCGGATATGGCAATAATTTTGATGTGGGGATTGGATTTTTTAAGGCGTCTTGTAACTTCCCAACCGTCCATACCAGGCATTTTCATATCCAGCAACACCACATCGGGTTTATGCAGTTTAACCATGGTTAAAGCGGCTTCACCACTTTCGGCTTCGGCAACGACTTTCATGTCGGATTTGTCATCCAACAGGCGTCGAACACCCATTCGAACCAAAGCATGGTCATCCACAACGAGCACTTTTATCAAAGGATCTCCTTGATAACCACAATAGACAAAAGGATTCTAACAAAAACAATAGCTTACAACAAGTTTCCCTAAAAAATTGGCAAAAACTGGATTTTTTGAAAATATGTACTAAATTTAAATTATTAAGACATTTTTTATTATTGTTAACCAATTTTATGGAGAACATCATGCCTAAAAACAAAAGCGTTAAAAAACAATCTCAAGAATTTAAAATCAATAAGACTACAATAGAAGGTGCATGTAAGAAAATCGTTTTTGAAGATCAACAATACAAAGATCAAGCTCCAAATCTTAAAAAATACACAAAACATCTATACACAGGAAATCAAGAAAAGATGGATAAGCTAAAAAGTGCAGATGAATTAAAAAAATTTATCAAAGATAATCTCAAGAAACATTCACTAGAAGCATTCATTAAATCCATGGAAGCTAAGCCAGAAACAATCTCTCCAACAACGGTTACTGAGGATCATCCAGAAACGCCATTCGCGCTTACTGAGAAGAAGCCAAATGTAAAATCTCATCGAACCTTAATGGAGCAATACATGGTGTTGGCTGTCGTGGCAAGTATTTACTATGTTTTAAATAGACCCACAAAAAGAGAGATAACCAGTAGCGACTTGCTCCGGGATCCCCATGATGTAAAATCGTCATCAGGGTTAGATGCATTGACAATATTAAAAAATAATTTTCATATTCCCCAAGAATCTTTAGATGCAATTCCTCAAGGATCTTTAGGTGCAGTTCCTAAAATCCTAACAACGAAACAAATACAGGCTCTCATACAGAGTGCAACTGGAATGACCCCTGATCTAAAATTGTTGGCCCCCTTAAAAGAAACACTGGAAAATGAAATAAGAAAAATTAATGATGGTGATGTGACTCATATTGTCTTATCATATGTGCGTGATGGCAATCCTCATGTATAGTCAATCAATATAAAAGAGTTACTAAAGAACCCAAAAGAAATATGGGTGACTCTAGCAAAAGAATTTCAAAATACATCTTTTCCTATCGTCATCACAATAATGAACCAAACCCAACTCAGAAAAATTCAAGAACTAGCATCTGATGATGAAAAAGGATTTTTAGATAA
>CAISSD010000287.1 GCA_903887975.1 uncultured Legionellaceae bacterium
ACCCAGTGCATAAGGAACCGCCATTTCCTGACCAGCGCGCGCGAAAAAAAATAAAATCGACAACACCAAAATCAATATCAAAACATCCCATTGATTCAATAAATTATTGTCGCGCTTGCGGTTAAAAAAATAAAATCGATAACGACTCACAATCGATGTTCCCCTTTATCATCACGGTAGAATACTAGACTTCACATCATGTATTCTCTATGATGTACCCACCTTTGTAAATTAAATATGGAAAACCATGCGATTATTGCAACAAAGCTTTGCTTTTTTGTGGTTTTTTGTTTGTACCAACAGCTTATACGCACAAACGAACGATATAACACTTGCGGTTTGGGCCAATGAAGCCATTGTATCGACTTATACCTACAATGCATCCAACTTTTTAAGTCGTCAAAAAGAAATCGCGCATTATTTCACAGCCACTGGCTGGATTAATTTTAGTAAAGCATTGCAGGCATCCAAGCTGCCTGAAACCATCAAAAAAAATAATTATACTGTGAGTGCGGTGGCGTTAATGCCACCAAGCATTAAAACCATTCGGACCAACCAATGGCAAGCCATCATGCCGATTCTTGTGGTGTATCAAAACCCTTCGTTTCAACAACAACAAACGTTAGAAGTGATCCTAAATTTTACCCAAGCACCGCAAAATCAAGGTGTTCGTGGGCTTATCATCAGCAGCATACAAACAAAAATCACCAAACCACCATGTCAATGTCAAAGAAGTGAGGCTTAAAGATGGAATGGTTTGCTCAAGCGCCATCAAACATTGCGCTCATCAAATACATGGGAAAAAAAGACAGCACGAAGAATATTCCGCTAAATCCTTCGCTATCCTTCACGCTTAAAAATTTGCTAAGTAGTGTGTGGCTTAAAACCCACTCTGGTCAACATGATGTATGGGAACCTCTAAATACGCCAGGTAGCGCACCATTTGAATTATCAAAAACCGCTCAAACCAGGTATTTAAATCACTTGGCTTGGCTAAAACAACAGTATGGCTTTAAAGGTTCATTGATTGTTCGCTCATCCAATAATTTTCCCCACAGCAGTGGGCTTGCAAGTTCTGCATCAAGTTTTGCAGCACTTACCAAATGCGCCGCTCTGGCTTTTAGTGAACTTCTGGGTGAACCCCCACGTTGTACTGAAGATGTGGCCGCATTATCTCGTCAAGGGTCCGGCTCTTCTTGTCGCTCGTTTTTTGCCCCATGGGCATTATGGGATGATGAAAAAGTATCCGCCATTGACTTGCCATACAACGACTTAATCCACCAGGCGATCATCATCAGCCACAAGGAGAAAAAAATCTCCTCAAGCCAGGCACACCAAAAAATTCAAACAAGCCCCATGTACGCAACACGCGAAGAACAAGCTCGAAATCATCTTAAAACATTACTCATCGCACTCAACGCACAAAATTGGCACGATGCCTATATGGTGTGTTGGCAAGAATTTCAAGACATGCATCGCTTATTTACCACCGCTATACCTCCTTTTTCCTATAAAAATGAGCTTTGCGATGCTGTTTTAAAAAAAATTCAAGATTTATGGTTACGGGTTGGTGATGGTCCCATTGTGACCATGGATGCAGGGCCCAATATTCATTTGTTGTATCGTCCAGATCAGGTCG
>CAISSD010000288.1 GCA_903887975.1 uncultured Legionellaceae bacterium
GACGCGTGCTACGCACGCTCCTCAGGGCGAACGAATTAAGTAAAAATGGCTAAAGTCGAGTACGAAGAAACCGCCTATTTAATGTCTCACCCCAACAATGCAGCACGTTTAAATCAGTCTGTTGCCGAGATAGAGCATGGAAAATTTAAACCCCATGGCCTGATTGAAGAATGATTTTATCGTGGGCTGAAAACGCATGGGACGATTATCTTTATTGGCAAAATACTGATAAAAAAACGCTAAAGCGAATCAATGCGTTGATTAAAGATATTTTACGCCACCCATTTGAGGGTATGGGCGACCCCGAACCTTTAAAATACAACTGGTTGGGATATTGGTCCAGAAGAATCGATAGGGAACATCGAATCGTATACAAAACCGACGATCGCTATTTATACGTTGTGCAGTGTCAATTTCATTATTAGGGTTGCACAAAAAGCTAAACCCGCCGATTCCAATCCAAACATTGCCAGGAATCTGATGCCGGAGAAAACTGAAACACGCCAAACGCACCCGTTGATAATTTAATCGAATGCTGATTGCAAAAGCCTTCAAAATCTCCCGTTAAAAAAGGCGCAAAACGTGCAATGCCATTGCTGGTCACCACCAAAATGGTTTTTCCCGCATACTTTTCCACTATCGATTGTGCAAAGACTTGCCATTGACGGATGATTTGGGCAGGAGACACCCGCCAATCCGGCGGCACAATGGCTTTGTTTTCCCAAGCCAAAAGCGCTTTTTCTCCAAGACGCAATTTCACCATCGATTCGGGTTGATGCTCATCTGGACCATAATCAATTTCATTGAATTCTGCCAATGAATGCATCAATAGGTTGGTATTCATCATGCGTTGTGCTTCTTGTGCGGTTTGAATGGTTCGCTGAAGTTTGGAGGTAAAAATCACATCGGGAATCCATTGATTCTGTTGTAAAGCCATCCCCAAACGTTGTCCTTGTAGCAAACCTTCTGCCACCAAAGGCAAATCCGTGATGCCCACACGACGCACCACATCATGGGGTCCAAAGGTATTGCCATGACGTGCAATGATTAAACGCGTCATGAAAAAAACGCCTGTGCACGCAATAAATCTTCTGGACTATCAATCCCACTGATGTTGGGTCGACCGAGATAATCCACTGGCACGCATTTTAACTTAAACCCATGCTCCAACAAACGTAATTGCTCTAACCCTTCAAGTTGTTCAAACCGACCCTCTGTCAAGGTTGTGTATTGCGCCAACATGGCTCTTGAGTAGCCATACAAACCAATATGGCGGTATATGGGACTTAAATCAGATTGCGTCCGCAATAATGCTTCATTTCGAATGGCCGGAATGATGTTTTTACTAAACCAAAAAGCATGCCCCGTTTTTTCATCAAAAATCGCTGTAGTGCCACTAAAAGGTGTGGTTTTTTTAAGATGTCTCAGTGCATCAAGCTCTGTCCATGTTAATTGCGTCACAGGTGTTACCGCATCGCACGTCGACGCCAAAAAAGCATGGATCATCGCTGTTAAAAAATAGGCCGGCGTTGTTGGCGCATCGCCTTGCATGTTTAATATAAAATCAGGCTTGATCTTCAGATGTTCTACAGCATAAGAAACCCTATCGGTACCACTAATGCAATCTTTGGGTGTCATCATGGATTCAACACCAATATCGTCACAATGGCTCACAATGCGTTCGTCATCCGTTGCCACCAAAACTTGCGTGTTTTCAAACGCCAAAGCAGCTTCTTTTGAAAGGGTTACAACGCGTTGCAACATCGTTTGACCGGCAATCATCGCTAAGGGTTTACCAGGCAAGCGCGTGGAAGAAAAACGCGCTGGAATAATAATTGCTGTATTCATCACCATTTATTTCCCAATACAAAAACTAGAAAAAATACACCCCAATAAATCATCAGCACTAAATTGTCCTGTGATTTCACCCAACACTTCATGAGCACGTCGTAAATCATCGGCCAATAACTCGCACCGACGATGGTTTAATAATTGAACTCGACCTTGTTGTAATAAATTTAACGCTCGATTTAATGCATCCAGGTGTCGCCGACGAGCCATAAATTGACCTTCCACCGGCATATAACCTACTTTTTGCTTGATCAAGGTTTTTAACAAATCAACACCCAATCCCGATTTCAAAGAAACATACACGGTATTGTCTTGTATGAATGGCGAAAGCCCCAAACAATCTATTTTATTAATGATACAAATCACAGGAATATCTTTTGGAATTTGAGCCAAAACATCGTCATTAAAAGCCTTGTCAGCATCATAATGCCCCCCATCCAACATTAATAAAACGCAATCTGCATCCAAAAGCGCTGACCATGCGCGTTTAATGCCTTCTTGCTCAATAGGGTCCACACTTTCTCGAAGTCCGGCTGTATCCACCAAATGTAATGGAATATCATCCAATAAAATCGCTTCTCGACGAACATCACGGGTGGTGCCCGCAATATCTGTCACAATGGCCACATCTTTTTCGGCAAAAACATTCATCAAGGTCGATTTACCAACATTAGGCCGACCCACAAGCACCAAAGATAAACCCTCATGCATCATCAAGCCTTGCTGGGCTGATTCAAGAATTTTTTGAATATCGGTAATGTGTTGATCCAATAACAAAAGCATGCGACCATCCTGAATGAAATCAATGTCTTCATCTGGAAAATCCATAGCTGCTTCGGCATAAACGCGAAGATGAACCAAAGACGCACACAACTCATTTATTTTTTTTGAAAAAGTACCTTGCAGGGAGGATACCGCCATACGAGCAGCGGTTTGAGACTGTGCATTGATGAGATCAACAATTGCCTCCGCTTGAGTTAAATCCATTTTATGGTTTAGAAAGGCACGCTCTGAAAATTCACCAGGTCGCGCAAGGCGCGCACCATAATCAACACAAAGCTGCACCAATTCATCCAAAACAATCGGCGCACCATGGGCTTGAAATTCAATAACGTCTTCACCCGTAAAAGAATGGGGAGCTTTAAAATATAAAACCAGTCCCTCATCAATAACCTGATGATTTGAATAAAAAGAACCAAACAAAAATTGTCGTGGTTGTGGTGTTTTTTTTGTTATTTTTTTTGCGATGGTTAACGCCGCGTTTCCTGACACGCGCACAATCGCCACCCCCCCTCGTCCAGGCGGTGTGGCGATTGCAACAATGGTGTCATCATGAGCTTGCATTAGACAAGCGTTAATTTTTTCTTTGGTACAACCGCTTCACTGTATTTTCTGGTGATGTACCATTGTTGTAAAATTGATAATCCATTATTAACACTCCAATAGAGTACCAACCCCGCAGGAAAACTCCAAAAAAGCGCTGTAAAAAACAAAGGTAAAAACATCATGACTTTGGCTTGCATGGGATCTGGTGGCGCGGGATTTAGTTTTTGTTGAACCAACATGGTCAACCCCATAATGATGGGCAATACATGGAAGGGATCAGGCGAGGATAAATCATTAATCCAAAATATAAAATGCGCCTGACGCAACTCAACACTTTCTGCCAAAACCCAATAAAGTGCAATAAACACCGGGATCTGAATCAATATGGGTAAACATCCACCCA
>CAISSD010000289.1 GCA_903887975.1 uncultured Legionellaceae bacterium
AGCACCGGCTTGACTGCACGATTACAGAGTGGTGGCAGCACGATGTGTGGGGGCGACCATGAATTTAAGATGCTTTGCGTTGCTTTTATTAATGGTTGTTTCCAGCGCTGCTTTGGCCACCACAGGCTTCACACCCCCATCGGGGGATTATTCTGTTTTGTTTTTGGGGAATATTTTTGGGGTGGTGGATGGTGTTTTAAATGGTACCGGCAGTCAGATTGTGGGTACCATGTTTGGGGTTTTTAATGCGGCGGTGCTTGCTGTGGGTGGCATCATCATCATGTACACCTTAATTGTTGCCACCATGAATACCGCGCATGAAGGCAAATTTTTGGGCCAAAAATGGAACTCGATTTGGATTCCGGTTCGAACCACCATTGGTCTTGGTTTACTCATCCCCAAAGCATCGGGCTATTGCATGATGCAGATTTTTGTCATGTGGGTGGTGGTCCAAGGCATTGGGGCGGCAGATAAAATATGGGACGCCGCTTTACAGTATTTAAATCGCGGTGGGGTGATTGTTGCCCAACAGCTTAGCACCTCGGTGGATGAAAACAGATCCACCGCCACCATTGCCACCGGTGCCATGAGTATTTTGGCGGGCCAAGTGTGCATGATGGGTCTTCAAAAAATTCTTCAGGATACGCAAAAAAACGCACAATCATCCACCACCAGCACCGGTGGTCCTTGTTATGGAACACCGATCAATGATGGCATCAAAACCATTTGCAACACCACCGTGCCTGATTTTGTGGGCTCGGTTAATTTTACCGAATACCAGCAACAAAAAATGCCCACCGCGTGTGGTAAATCCGACAGCCCCAGTACCAAAGCACTGTATATGCCTATGCCCAATTTTAATCCAACCACCCAATCGGATTATGCGCGTTTGAATGGCATCTGTGGCTATGTTTCTTGGTCGCCCTTGAGCTCATCTGATGTCTCCACCGTGAAGAGCATTGATGGTCTAACCTGTGCCGATTTGGACACCACCATCTTTTCACGCGCCATTGCCATTCAACAAATGTATTCGGATTTGCAATCGGTTGCGAATCAAATTGTCAACAACAACCCACAAATTGTCCCCCTGCAGGGAACCCCCGACACGAAAAATTATTTTTCTGCTGTGGCCGTGAATCAATTTGGTGTGCCCATGACCTCGAATGGCCAGGTTTGTCAGGATTCATCCGATTGTATCGGGTGGGGGCCTGATCCGTCCAAAGCCATACCCGTGATGTTTTCTGGTACCGAGTTTAACGCGGCCATTTTGGATTACGATGGCGTCATGATGCCCACACTCAATTTAATCAGTGCGCAAAATAGTGGTTCGAATGCCGATAAGGCAAAGTCGTTTATTAGTGATGCCGAGCAACAAGGTTGGCTTATGGCGGGGGCTTATTTTTTTAATTTGGTGATATTAAATGGCAATGCCGCCGCAACAGGCATGCAGGTGGATGATCATTCTGGCCTTCAGAACAGTAGCCCGCCTTGTACGGACATCCAAGCAGCCTCGTTTGGATCGGGTTCCAACAATGTCAGTTATACCTGTAAAAACTTGTCCTCATGCTCAAAACCCAAAGATGCCGAGGATGGTTACGACAATTATGCGTTGTTGTGTCAAATGATGAATCAACAACCCGGAGCGGTTAAATCCATCAATGGCATGATCAATGGGCTTGGGGTTTTGACAACACCCTTGTCACCGCCTGATTTTAAAAATGGGGTGACACTTCAAAAAAATACGCCATCATCCATGGTGTATGGGTTGACGGGCAACCAATCGATGGTGAATATCCCAGGTCAACCCGGGCAATCCGCACCAAAATTTGTCTTTACGTACACGCCAAAATTTGACACCAGCATGGTGAATTTACCCGATTTGAGTTTTCCACCAGGATTTATGGGCATCCCTGGCATGATTGGTGATATTCTTTACAATTATATTATAAAAGATCTAATTTTAACAATTCTAACAGCGATTGCCATGATCGTGGGTCAGATCATTCAATTGGTTTTGATAACACCTTTGATGTTATTTGCCAATATTGTCACGGCATCATTGGCTTTTGTGAATGAGCCAGGGGTGAATCCCATTGTTGGTTTGGCCAATATGGGAACCCATTTGATCAATTATGCATTTGATTGGTTTGTGACATCGTTTCTTGGTGCCATTATCCTGGCAGTGTCTTTTCCCATAGAGGGCGCAGTGATAATCCTGTTGGTTATGGCCATTGCACCACTTCCATTGTCTTTGTTGGTGATGTTCATCACCATTGGTTTTTTAACCGCATTTTACATTCCTTTTGTGCCGTACATGATGTTTGTTATGGGGGTTCTGGCGTGGATGATTTCGGTGATTGAAGCCATGGTTGCAGCCCCCCTTGGGGCATTGGGGATTACCTTTCCCGATGGCCAACATGAGTTGTTGGGCAAAGCAGAGCCTGGATTGATGATTTTGTTGAATGTTTTTTTAAGACCAACCTTGATGGTGTTTGGATTCATTATGGGGATATCCTTATCTTATGTAGGGGTTTGGATTTTGAATGCCGGTTACAACCAAGCATCGGCTTTTTTCCAGGGCCAACAAGGCATTGATTACACCAATATTTCCGCCATGCTGACCATCTTTTTTTCCATGCTGGTGTATACCACGTTTTACATTACTTTGGTCGAAAAATCTTTTACATTAATTTATATTTTACCCGATGGTGTCTTGAGCTGGCTGGGACATAAAGAAGGTGCGGGGGAGCGCGCCGCGGGCTGGGCGCAACAAGAAATTAAAGGCCAAGTGCAAAGCATGGGTAAAGGAGTGATAGACAGTACTTCGACTGCTGAAGGCACAGGGTTGGGTAAATTGTCGAAAGCTGCTTCTGATGAAGGCAAGCGTAGAGCCACTGCAAAAGCATTGCCGGCTGGGCAGGATTCTAATGTTGGGTGATAAAACTCGGTATTTTACTAAAACCAAAAATGCGATATAGTGATGCCATCTTTATGACTGGTTCTTGCCTTTAATTGTTAGGATGGTTTCATGCTCATTCCTGTGGTGTTGTGTGGTGGTGCTGGCTCTAGGCTTTGGCCGGTTTCTCGTGAATTGCATCCCAAGCCGTTTATCCAATTGAATGATGGGCAAAGCTTATTGCAAAAAGCGTTGCTTCGGGGTGTGCATTTGCCCGGGGTGGAGCATGTGGTAACGGTGACCAATGAGGCCTTGTTGCTCAAAACCAAACAAGCCTATACTGAAGTGGGATCATACCCCATCAAGCATTCTTTTATGCTCGAGCCTTCTGGGCGCAACACGGCGGCTGCCATTACCTTGGCGGCACTGCATGTTGCAGCGCTTTATGGTGAAGAGGCCGTTTTACTGATTTTGCCGGCAGATCATTTGATTCTCGATGAAGCGGCCTTTCAAGAAGCCGTGATGCAAGCCACACAACTGGCGCAAAAGGGCCAATTGGTCACCTTTGGCATGCAAGCCACAACACCTGAAACCGGTTTTGGGTATATTGAAGCCGATGGCCATCGTGTGTTGCAATTTATTGAAAAACCATCGTTTGACAAAGCCTTAGACTATGTCGCCTCTGGACGCTATCTCTGGAACTCGGGCATGTTCTGCTTTACAGCTGGGGCATTGTTGACTGAAATGCAGTCTCATGCGCCCGAGATTGTCACACGTGTCCAAGCGTGTCTACAACAATCCAAACACCTAGAATTTCAAGATGAGCACCAATGGTATTTGAATGCCACTGCCTTTGAACAGGTTCCAAGCCAGTCGATTGATATTGCTTTGATGGAGCAATCCCAAAACGTTGGTGTGGTGCCTTGTGCTGTGGGATGGTGTGATGTGGGCTCTTGGCGTGCTTTGGCCGATTTAAGCCCGCCTGATGCGCACAACAATCGTTTTACTGGCGAGGTGCTGGCCCAAGATGCCCATGGTTGCTACATTCAAAATCCCCATCGTTTGGTGGCGGCGGTGGGTATTGATGATTTAATCATCATCGACACCCCAGATGCTTTATTGGTGGCCCATCAATCCAGGGTTCAGGATGTTAAAGACATTTACAATCAACTCAAAGCCCAAAACCATGAAGCCTACAAACTACACAAAACCGTGTTTCGTCCTTGGGGGAGTTATACAGTGCTTGAAGAAGGTCTTGGATTTAAAATCAAACGCATTGTGGTGAATCCTGGTGGGCGCTTGAGTTTACAGATGCATCATCATCGCAGTGAACATTGGGTGGTGGTGTCAGGAAGCGCTTCGGTGACCAATGGCGATAAAATCATGACCATTCATACCAATGAATCCACCTATATTCCTGCCAAACACAAACATCGATTGGAAAATTTAACCCAAGAGCCGGTGGTTTTGATTGAGGTACAAAGTGGCGCTTATTTGGGTGAAGATGACATTGTGCGTTATGAAGATGTTTATGGACGTGTTTTAGACGAATCAGCAGTTTGACATGGAATTCTTATGAAGAAAATCGCGTTAATCACCGGAATAACAGGACAAGATGGTTCTTATTTGGCTGAACTTCTTTTGGCCAAAGGGTACGAAGTTCATGGCATCAAGCGACGTTCTTCTTTGTTTAATACCCATAGAATTGATCATCTTTATCGTGATCCGCATGAAAAAGAGGTTCATTTAACCCTGCATCATGGG
>CAISSD010000290.1 GCA_903887975.1 uncultured Legionellaceae bacterium
CTAATCGAACTTCAACAGGAACCTGGTAGGTTGCACCACCCACACGGCGTGAACGCACTTCAACCGTTGGACGAACATTGTCGATGGCTTTTTCAAACCAGGCCAAAAGACCGCCAGAAGCGCTTCCAGTCTCAGCAGAACTTCCATCTTCATCAGCATCTGATTTTTTAATTTTTTTTAGTCGTTCTTCAACCACTGCCAAAGCACCGTAAATAATCTTTTCTGCAGTCGATTTCTTACCACTAACCATCAAAACATTGATGAACTTTGCTAAAATTTCACTGTGATACTTGGGATCTGGTAAAATTTCTCTTTTGGGAACTTCTCTTCTTCTTGGCATGTCTGCTTCCTAAAAAATTAATTATTTTTTGTCTTTCGGTTTTTTCGTGCCATATTTAGATCGACCTTGTTTTCTGTCGCTAACACCAGATGTGTCTAGGCTTCCGCGAACAATATGATACCGAACACCTGGTAGATCCTTAACCCGACCACCACGAATCAAGCTCACTGAGTGCTCCTGCAAATTATGGCCTTCTCCGCCAATGTATGCACTCACTTCAAATCCGTTGGTCAAGCGAACCCGAGCAACCTTACGCATTGCTGAATTTGGCTTTTTGGGTGTTGTTGTGTAAACACGCGTACAAACACCACGTCTTTGTGGACATGCTTCGAGTGCAGGCACGTTGCTTTTTCGCTTGACTCTAACTCGAGACTTTCTGACCAATTGATTAATAGTCGCCATTTATTATTAACTCCGAAACTTTTTCTATGTGTTATTTCGCATGCATAAGGACGCAAGATTCTATATAGCACCTGACCATTTGTCAAGTGCCACACATCACTTTTTTCACTCGTACACTATATTATTGATCCTTCTCTCCAGCATTCAACGCTTGACTCAACGCATGTTCAACATCGATGGCTGAAACTGGTGCTGATGATTCAACTGCATTGATTTTCAAACGTTTTGCTTTTCTCGTCTGATGGTAAGCATAACCTGTTCCTGCAGGTATCAGCCTTCCTACCATCACATTTTCTTTAAGACCTCTTAAATCATCAATTTTGCCGCTTACAGCGGCTTCTGTCAGCACTCGGGTTGTTTCTTGGAACGAGGCTGCAGAAATAAATGATTCAGTTGCAAGAGACGCCTTGGTAATACCCAATAAAATAGGCAGACCATCCGCGAGCATCTTGTTTTCAACCTTCAGTTTGTCGTTTTCAGCAAGCATAACTGTATCTTCTATCTGCTCACCCAATAGGAATTTAGAATCACCGACCACTGAAATCATACGTTTTCTAAGCATTTGACGCACAATAGACTCAATATGTTTGTCGTTAATCTTAACCCCTTGTAAACGATATACATCCTGAACTTCATTCACAATATAAGTTGCCAGTGCACCAACACCGAGCAATCTCAAAATATCATGAGGATTCGGTGGACCATCGGCAATAATTTCACCGCGGGCCACATGCTCACCTTCAAACACGGAAATATGCCGCCATTTTGGAATGAGTTCTTCGTAGAGTTCATTGTTGGTACCTGTGATGATAAGTCGACGTTTTCCTTTGGTTTCTTTTCCAAAACTTACAACACCAGAGATTTCTGCCATTACCGCTGAATCTTTTGGCTTTCTGGCTTCGAACAAGTCTGCAACTCGTGGTAAGCCCCCTGTAATATCGCGGGTTTTTGTTCTTTCTTGTGGAATACGTGCAATAACATCACCAACACCAACTTTAGCCCCTGCTTCAAAATTGATGATCGCATCCACTGGTAAATAGTATTGAGCGGGTACATTGGTCCCGGCAATAAATATCTCTTCACCTGCTTCCGTCACCAATTTTACCATAGGACGCATATCTCGCCCTGCAGCAGAGCGAAGCTTGGCATCAATCACAACAATGTTGCTAAGGCCAGTCAGCTCATCGGTTTGTCGATTCATGGTGATGCCTTCAACCAAATCTACAAATTTAAGTTGCCCATCTACCTCAGAAATAACGGGATGAGTATGCGGATCCCATGTCGCAATAATTTGACCAGCATCAACAGATGATTGATCATGCACAGAAAGTACCGCACCATAAGGTAATTTATAACGCTCTCTTTCGCGGCCAAACTCATCCACAATCGTGACTTCGCCTGAACGAGAAACAGCAACTAAATTTCCATTTTCGTGCGTTACGGTTTTGATATTATGAAGCCTTATGACACCTTTACTTTTAATTTGGATGTTGTTGGCAGCAGTGGATCGCGAAGCAGCACCACCAATATGGAACGTACGCATCGTTAGCTGTGTTCCTGGTTCACCAATGGATTGAGCAGCAATAATGCCCACTGCTTCACCCGTATTGACCAAGTGTCCACGAGCAAGATCTCGACCATAACATTTCGCACACAAACCAAAACGAGTTTCGCAGGTTATTGGTGATCGCACAAAAACCTGATCAACGCTTAATTTTTCTAATCTATCTACCCAACCTTCATCCAACAATGTCCCAGCAGTAACGATGGGTTCACTCTGATTGGGAACAAATACATCCCTTGCAACCACACGACCAAGAACGCGTTCATGCAATGGCTCAACAATGTCACCACCTTCAATAAGGGGCTGCATCAAAATGCCATTATCAGTACCACAATCAAGCTCTGTAATGACTACATCCTGAGCAACATCCACCAAGCGTCGTGTCAAATAACCAGAATTCGCTGTTTTTAGTGCTGTATCAGCCAAGCCTTTACGCGCACCGTGGGTTGAAATAAAGTATTGAAAGACGTTTAGACCTTCACGGAAATTCGCTGTGATGGGGGTCTCAATAATTGAACCGTCAGGTGCCGACATCAATCCACGCATACCAGCCAACTGCCTAATCTGGGCCGCAGATCCTCTTGCGCCTGAATCGGCCATCATGAAAATAGGATTAAACGAATCTTGTTTTGATGTATGACCATTTTTATCGGTAACCTCTTCCGTAGCAATGTTTGCCATCATCGATTTTGCAACCATTTCACTGGTTCTTGACCAAATATCAATAACTTTATTATAGCGCTCGCCATTGGTTACAAGTCCCGAGCGAAATTGTGCTTCGATTTCGCGTACTTCGTTGTCAGCTTGCTCGATGATGCTGGCTTTATCATCCGGTATTTCCATATCATCAATACCAATGGATGCTCCTGCTATGGTTGCGTATTTGAAGCCAGTGTACATCAATTGATCGGCAAAAATTACCGTTTCTTTTAGGCCAAATGTTCTATAGCAATGATCCAATACTCTGGATACTGCTTTTTTTGTCATGGGCTTATTAACCTGGTTAAAATTCATACCTTTAGGCAGGATGTTTGCGAGAATAGCACGCCCAACAGTGGTCTCAACAAGATGCTGACCAAGAGCCTCATTTGAAGTATCAATCCACATGCGAACTTTAATCATTGCTTGCAAATGAACTTGAGCATCTTCATAAAAATTTTGCACTTCTTGAGTTGAAGCGAACACCATGCCTTCACCCAGTGCATTAATTCGATGCCGTGTTAAATAGTACAGACCCAACACAACGTCCTGACTTGGAACAATAATTGGCTCACCATTGGCTGGCGATAAAATATTATTCGTGGACATCATGAGTGAACGCGCTTCAAGTTGTGCTTCCAGCGTCAATGGAACATGAACTGCCATCTGATCGCCGTCAAAGTCAGCATTATATGCCGTACATACCAAAGGATGTAGCTGAATTGCTTTACCCTCAATTAAAACCGGCTCAAATGCTTGAATTCCCAGACGATGCAGCGTTGGCGCACGGTTAAGTAAGACTGGATGTTCTCGAATAACTTCTTCTAAAACATCCCAAACTTCAGGCTCCTCGCGTTCAACCATTTTTTTTGCAGCTTTGATGGTTGTGGCCAGCCCTCTAAACTCTAATTTACTGAATATAAAGGGTTTGAATAATTCTAGTGCCATTTTTTTAGGCAAGCCACATTGGTGAAGTTTTAAAGTAGGTCCCACAACAATCACCGATCGACCTGAATAATCAACGCGTTTTCCCAACAAATTCTGTCTAAAACGTCCTTGCTTGCCCTTAATCATGTCTGCTAGAGATTTTAAAGGTCTTTTGTTGGTTCCAGTAATCGCACGTCCCCGACGACCATTGTCCAAGAGCGCATCAACAGCCTCTTGTAGCATGCGTTTTTCGTTGCGTACAATGATATCTGGTGCATTTAGGTCCAGTAGCCTTTTTAAGCGATTATTTCGATTGATCACACGTCGATAAAGATCGTTTAAGTCCGATGTCGCAAAGCGCCCGCCATCAAGAGGAACCAAGGGCCGTAAATCCGGTGGTAAAACCGGTAAAACACTCATGATCATCCATTCAGGCTTATTACCAGATTCATAAAATGCTTCAAGCAACTTCAAGCGTTTGGTAATTTTTTTAATTTTAGTGTCTGAATTGGTAAGAGGTAGCTCTTCACGTAATGATTTAATTTCATCTTCCAAATTAACGTACATCAGAAGATCTCTAATCGCCTCTGCACCCATACGAGCATCAAATTCATCGCCATATTGCTCGATGGCATCCAAATAGACTTCATCAGAAAGCAGTTGACCTCGCTCGAGCTCGGTCATTCCAGGATCAACAACAACATATGCTTCAAAATACAATACTCGTTCAATATCCCGTAGTGTCATATCTAAAAACAGACCAATTCTGGACGGAAGTGACTTTAAAAACCAAATGTGTGC
>CAISSD010000291.1 GCA_903887975.1 uncultured Legionellaceae bacterium
CGCAACACCAATAAAGACATCAGCATCCACCAATGCATCGGCCAAAGTCCGTCTTGAGGTTTCATGTGCAAACGCTTTTTTGAAGTCATTAAGATCCGCTCGACCAGAATGAATCACACCTTGACTATCCAGCAACAGCATGTTATTGATGTTGGCACCCATGGCCATCAACAGGCGCATCGATGCAATCCCCGCAGAACCGGCACCAATACAAACAATACGCGCATCGGCCAATGTTTTATGTTGAAGCTCCAATGCATTCATAAGACCCGCAGCCACAACAATTGAAGTACCATGTTGATCGTCATGAAAAACTGGAATGGATAATTGTTCTTTAAGTTTTTGTTCGATTTCAAAACACTCTGGAGCCTTGATGTCTTCAAGGTTGATGCCGCCAAAGGTTGGGGCAATTCGTCTGACTGTATCAATAAAATCTCGCGGTTCAGAAGCGTCAACTTCAATGTCAAAAACATCAATATCTGCAAAACGTTTGAACAGCACCGCTTTGCCTTCCATCACCGGTTTACTGGCAAGCGGTCCCACATCGCCCAAGCCCAAAACAGCAGTGCCATTGGTGATAACGGCAACCAAATTGCCTTTGGAGGTGTAACGATAAGCGTTTTCGGGATGTTTTGCAATTTCAAGTACAGGAACAGCAACGCCTGGCGTATAAGCAAGCGACAAATCCTCTTGTGAGTTGGTGGGTTTTGAGATGTGTATGCCCAATTTGCCTGGTACAGGAAATTCATGATAACGCAACGCGCGCTCTGATAAGTTGTCTTTAGTCAAGGCCGTCTCACTCCTGTTATTTAACATAAAAAAAGCGCTGATGATAAGCGCTTAAACGAGCCAAATTTGATTTGGCTCTGACCAATAAGATTATTCTTTTGAAGCTTCGGTACGAGACTTGTAACGATCGCGAAACTTTTGAACACGTCCACCAGTATCGACCAATTTTTGCTTACCGGTATAAAATGGATGGCATTCAGAACAAACTTCAATCTGTAAGTCTTTGGTGAGGGTTGAACGAGTTTGAAACTTATGACCACAACTACAAACGACGTTGACGGTTTGGTACTCTGGATGTATGGCTGCTTTCATGATCATGGACTCTCTATTTTAATACGACAAACTATTTATTTTACAGTTTTCTTAAACACATTACAATGTCGCGCAACCATACCAGAGACGCATGAATAAATCAATTATTGATTTTCTTTCTCTTTCATCCTTATAATTTCTATCTCAATATAGAGTAAAAACCAAAGGAGTGGCCATGAAATTGAAGTTATTAAATCTTTTACTGTTGGGGAATCAAGCCCTATTCGCGGGAACAATGGGGTCTGCATCTCATGAATTGACGACTGATGCTCCATCTCGTTGGTCCTTGGGTGGTAAAGCCATTTATTTACAGCCCTCCTTAAATGATCTGCGCTTTGCAAACAGACAGACCATCACTACCGTTGATGACGCATCCTCGACGTGGAAAAATAATTTACAGTATTCTTGAGGATTCTTTTTAGAAGGTTCATACCATTATCAACAAAATAATGACATCAACCTTAATTGGTATCATCTACGGAATGAACACCACTTCCATGAGATAAACCTTTCTGGAAG
>CAISSD010000292.1 GCA_903887975.1 uncultured Legionellaceae bacterium
ACATACAGGGAGCGAGATTAATTTCGCATTGAAGCAAAACTCAAAAATAATAAAATTATGACTGCAAGCACTATCAATCAACTTACAAACGTATTATTTCAAAAAGATCTAACAACAGATCCATATGATGCTAATACGTTATCTCATCGACTTAAATACTGTTTAAAGCTGTATCGATTAAATCAATCTGATTTGGCACGAAAAATTGGAGTGAAACCTCAAATTATCCAGTATTTGTGTACTAAAAATATCAAAAGCTCAAAGTTTACTTTTGAGTTAGCTGAAGTACTTGGCGTCGATTATACCTGGCTATCTACTGGTGAAGGCAGTATGCATCCAGCTGAAACATCTGTTGAGAAAAATCACAAAATTCCTTTGTTGACTTTGAAGGGTTTAGAAAAAATGATCTTAGATATCAAATGTATTCAAAGTGATGAGTATGTTTATACGACATTAGATTCACCTGCTCAGATGATAGCAACCAAGATGGATGATATTTCTATGGAACCTCGTTTTGAGAAAGACACTACTTTAATATTTGATATTAATTGTGTGCCTCATGATGGAGATTTTGTGTTGGTAAAATTAGAAAAAGAAAATCTTTGGGTATTTCGTGAGTTGGTAAGCAAAAATAGTAGTGTTACTGAATTACTACCCATCAATAACCGCATTTTTAAAAAAATTATTTTAGAACCAAATGACAGAATTATAGGCGTATTAATTCAAACAATTTTTAATGTTAAACGTGACAGAGAGTGAGTTGATGAACGAAGAATTAAAAAAAATTCTCGCTTTAATGATCCTATATGTAAACATCATGGATATGATCATCATTGTAATAGATAACATTGCCATGAATGTTAAGTATTTATATTGTATGACGTATTCAACTTTATGATGCATTTATTTTTTCATCCAACTTATACCAATAATCAAGGCGCCAACCACGTCTTGGTCCATACATCAGCTTCTAAGGTATACCGTACTCGGTCATGAATCCGATGCGTTCTCCCTTGCCAAAACTCTATTTCATGCGCTTTCACCGCATACCCCCCCCAATATTGGGGTCTTGAGATCGGCTGATTGTTCGATGAGTCCATCATCAAATTAAATTTTTGAATCATTTCATCTGGCGATTCAATCGGCTGACTTTGAGGCGAGATGGTCGCTGCATATTGACTGGCAATAGGACGACTGGAAAAATAAACATCAGATTCTTTTGGTGTTGTTTGTGACGCCACCCCAAGTACACGCACCTGTCGTGCCGCATCAGGCCAATAGAATGTTAATGCCACAAAAGGATTGGCTTTTATCTGCAACGCTTTGGTGCTTTCATAATTGGTGTAAAAAACAAAAGATGACTCTTGAATGCCTTTTAGCAACACCACCCTTGCATCAGGATGGCCTTGTGCATCAACCGTTGAAAGCACCATGGCATTGGGATCTTTTGACTCACCTTGAAGTGCTTCTAAAAGCCATGTGTTGAATTGATCCATAGGATGCGCGGTCAAGGATGTTGCATCCAACCGCGCATCACCATATTCACGACGAACATCGGCACAAGATGGGGCGTCCATCGTTTACCAACCCGTAATTTCTGCAACCGCCGAACCCAAATCCGCAGGCGAATGAACCGTCAAGACACCGGCCGCATTTAATGCCGCGAATTTATCAGCAGCAGTGCCCTTCCCACCAGAAATAATCGCACCAGCATGTCCCATGCGCTTACCAGCAGGTGCCGTTACCCCAGCAATATATGACACCACGGGTTTGGTCACATATTCTTTGATGTATTCGGCAGCCTCTTCTTCCGCCGTCCCACCAATCTCACCCACCAAAATAATTGCCTCAGTTTGTGCGTCTTGCTGAAATAATGCCAAAATATCAATAAACGAGGAACCAGGGATGGGATCGCCCCCAATGCCAACACAACTACTTTGACCAAAACCATAATCCGTGGTTTGTTTGACCGCTTCATAAGTCAACGTACCAGAGCGTGAAACAATGCCCACTTTACCCGGTAAATGAATCGAACCTGGCATAATCCCAATTTTACACGCACCAGGTGTGATGACGCCTGGGCAATTGGGGCCAATAAGACGACTTTGCGTGTTGTTTTGTAGATAAATTTTTACCTGCAACATATCCAAAACCGGAACCCCTTCGGTGATACAAACAATCAATGGGATCCCAGCATCTGCTGCTTCCAAAATAGAATCTTTGCAATACGGCGCAGGCACATAAATAACCGTGGCATCAGCATCTGTGGCCTCTACCGCATCTTGCATGGTATCAAATACCGGCAATCCCAGATGCGTTTGACCGCCTTTACCAGGGGTAACACCACCCACCATTTGCGTACCATATTGAATGGCCTGTTCGGTATGAAAGCTACCTTGTTTTCCTGTTAATCCTTGACACAATACTTTTGTGTTTTTATCTACCAATATACTCATAACTTCGCCTTAATGTGTATGAACCGCAGCAACAATTTTTTTGGCTGCATCGGTTAAACTGTGCGCGGCAATCACATTCAAATTGCTGCTGTTTAATAAATCTATCCCAAGCTGGGCATTGTTGCCCTCAAGGCGAACGACTACTGGAACGGTGAC
Organism: uncultured Legionellaceae bacterium; assembly: GCA_903887975.1. Classification (GTDB taxonomy): domain Bacteria; phylum Pseudomonadota; class Gammaproteobacteria; order Legionellales; family Legionellaceae; genus CAISSD01. The sequence goes on from CAISSD010000292.1 coordinate 2,613, forward strand.
CGCGACTTCTTTTACAGCGGCAAGAATGCCTTCTGCAATTAAATCACAACGCACAATACCACCAAAAATATTAACCAAAATACCTTTGACATTCGCATCAGACAAAATAATTTTCAATGCTTCGCTAACGCGCTCTTTGGTCGCACCACCACCCACATCTAAAAAGTTGGCAGGCTCGCCACCATGAAGTTTAATCACATCCATCGTGGCCATGGCAAGTCCTGCACCATTAACCATACAACCAATACTGCCATCCAATGGAATATAATTTAATTCCCAATCATGCGCGCGATTTTCTCGCTCATCTTCTTGCGTGGTGTCACGCATGGCTTTAAGTTCTGGGTGTCGATACAACGCGTTGTCATCAAGTGTGATTTTACCATCAAGACAAACCAGTTGGCCGGATTGGGTCACCACCAAAGGATTGATTTCCAATAAACTCAAATCACATGCCACAAACATTTTTCCCAAACCAGAAATTAAATCGACAAATGCACCGATTTGTGAGGTTTCTAATCCCAATTGAAACGCCAATGCTCGACCTTGGTATGGCATCACCCCAACCAGTGGATCAACAACGATTTTAAAAATCTTCTCTGGTGTTTCTTCAGCAACCTTTTCAATTTCAACGCCACCTTCAGTGGATGCCATAAACACCACCCGCTGAAGGGCTCTATCAATCACAGCACTTAAATAGAGCTCTCTGGCAATATCGCAGGTTTCTTCAACCAAAACTGCATGCACCGGCTGTCCTTTTGCATCGGTTTGGTAGGTCACAAGCTGCGAGCCAATCAATGATTTGATGAATGCTGATGATTCGTCTTGATTTGAAAATAATTTTACCCCACCAGCTTTTCCACGCCCACCGGCATGAACTTGTGCTTTGACAACCCATTTTGGTGTTTTTAACGTTGCAATGACCTTGATGGCATCAGCAACATTATAAGCCACCTGCCCCTGAGGCACAGGCAAGCCATATTGGACAAACAATTGTTTGGCCTGATATTCATGTAAATTCAT
>CAISSD010000293.1 GCA_903887975.1 uncultured Legionellaceae bacterium
ATGAATCAAGCCTTCGCCGAGGACATGAAGCAGCACATGAGATTTGGGGAACCAAAGCCAGTATTTTGGTAGGCGATTTTTTATTTACCCAATTCATGCAATTAATCACTGAAATTGGCAGTTTATCCATCATTAAGCAATTAACCAATATGGCTTATGAGGCGACTTGTGGTGAATTAAAGCAAATGAACCAACGTCATAATCCGGATGTAAGCATTGCACATTACTATGACGTCATTCGCGCTAAGACGTCGATTGTATTTGCAGCCTCGATTAGTGCTTCAGCAATATTGAGTCAGGTCGACACAAAAATCATTTCTGATTTATATCAGTATGGATTGCATTTGGGTAATGCATTTCAAATGATTGATGACGCACTTGATTTTTGCTCTGATGCCAGCACATTGGGTAAAAACATTGGTGATGATTTGGCCGATGGTAAAGCCACGTTGCCATTAATTTATGCTTTAGAAACAGGAACCAAAACACAACAAGAAGTGATTATATCTGCTTTAAAATCAGGGGAATTAAAAGATCTTGATGAAATAAAAGCCATCATTCAATCAACCAATGCCGTGGACTTTACTCAAAAAATGGCACAAATTGAAGTAGAAAAAGCAATTTCAGCATTGCAAAACCTACCTGATTCGGTGTATAAAGAGGCCTTAACGCAACTGGCTGGATATGCCCTAAAACGCCATCATTAACATCATTGTTCCAACCAAAATCATGGAGTCGTTACATGCAAAACATCACCAACACCCCTGCTCATCACGCAGCTAAATTGATAAAAAACCAAACCCCTTCTTTTATACCCAAAATTGGCATTGTGCTTGGTTCGGGGCTAGGAAGTTTTGTCGACCAAATCGAAAAACCAGTGATCATTCAATATGAAGATTTACCTGGTTTTCCCAGAATGACGGTTCATGGTCATACGGGCTCTATGGTGTTGGGTTATCTTAATGATGTTCCTGTTGTTTGCTTGCAAGGACGTGCTCATTTTTACGAAGGCGATACATCAGAAGCGGTTAAAACTTATGTGAGAACGTTGAAACTGTTGGGTTGTGAATATTTTATTGCCACCAACGCATCGGGTTCTCTAAATGAGCACATGCACCCCGGTTCACTCATGCAAGTGACCGATCACATCAATTTTCAACCCGTTAATCCTTTGGTGGGGCCTAATGATGATGCATTTGGTGAGCGGTTTTTCCCCATGGACAATGCTTATGATGCCACCATGAATGCACACATCAAAAGTACTGCTGACGAAGAAGGCATTGTGTTGCATGAAGGTGTTTACATCTCCGTTCTTGGACCCAATTATGAAACAGCTGCTGAGATTCGTGCCTTTAAATCATGGGGTGCTGATGCCGTTGGAATGTCCACTGTGCCCGAAGTATTGGTTGCAAGGCATTGTGGCATGCGTGTTGCAGTGATTGCGACCATCACCAACTTTGCTACCGGTTTGGCGACAACATCGCATCATCATGACGCAGTGGTTGCAACCGCCAATCAAGCGGCACATCATCTAAATCTTTTATTAAGAAAATCCATTAAAAAAATACATGGTAACAGATAATTCTTGCCAAATTACTGTGATTTTTTTAACATGGTTTAAAGGGTTTACTCCTATCGATTGGCTTAAAATAAGGCAAAAATCACCATGGATTCATTTTTTAATCATAACGCCATCATCATTAGTCTAGATGTTGATGCCTGTGTGGTTGATACACTTCATCAAGTCGTTAAAGCTGGATTTCACAAGGTCGAATTAAACGCAGCAGATCCCCGCTGGTTGGCTAAAATCATCCATGATTTTCCTATGCTACAGATTGGTGCTGGTAATATTATGGATACCCAACAACTTGAAGATTGCTACCAAGCTGGTGTGAGTTTTGCAACCAGCCCTGGTTTTATGCCATCCATTGCGCAAACCGCACAAATTTATTCGATGAATTATATACCAGGTGTTGCCACACTTTCAGAAGCCATGCAAGCCAAAGCTTCTGGCTGTCAACACGTTCGTCCATTTCCCGCCAATTTAGCATTTTGCACTTTATTGAACAAATACCTGCCTGGATTACAGTTATATCCCGCAGAGATCCAATGGGAAGAGGCCGAGCATTTTTTATCGTTACCATCGGTTGTGGCGGTTAGTATTTTAAACCCCGAGCGCGAATATCTAAACGCTTATGAGGCGCTTCATGCAAATTAAAAAAGCAGTTTTTCCTGTTGCCGGTTATGGCACTCGATTTTTACCCATGACCAAAGCTTGCCCCAAAGAAATGCTACCAATTATTGATAAGCCACTCATACAATACGCTGTTGAAGAAGCTTATGAGGCCGGGATTCGACAAATGATTTTTGTCACAGGCAGAAATAAAAGAGCCATTGAAGATCATTTTGATGTTGCTTACGAATTAGAAACCGAGCTTGAACTTTCTGGCAAAGATTATTTGAAAAATGTACTTCATAATCTTATGCCACAGGACATGGATTGCGTTTATATTCGCCAGCACAAAGCCCTGGGCCTTGGTCATGCCATTTATTGTGCCAAAAACATCATTGGCGAAGAGCCTTTTGCCGTTCTTTTGGCTGATGACTTAATGACAGGAAATCCTGGTGTTTTAAAACAATTGATTGATTTATTTAATGTTCATCAAACAAGCATTATTGCGGTTACTCCTGTTGATGAAGCATCCACACCACTTTACGGTATTGTTGGCATCGATGAATCGAATCAGCAGCGATTGTTGCCAATTCAGAGCATTGTTGAAAAACCTTGTTTTGGTACAGCACCATCAAATCTTGCTGTCGTGGGTCGATATCTTTTAACACCAGAAATATTTGTCCATTTAAATCAGCTTCAAAAAGGTCATTCGAGTGAAATACAACTCACCGATGCCATCTCCAAGCTACTTCATCATCAAGCTGTTTTGGCTTATCAGTATCATGGCAAACGTTATGATTGCGGCAATAAATTGGGTTTGTTACAAGCCAATGTTGCGCTAGCAATGACGCATCCTGAAATTGGTATTTTGTTTCAGCAATGGATGACGGCTAAAAATATTCTTGATGTTTAAGTAATACATACAAGGCCCCTGTTCCTCCATGATGTGCATCGGCACTGTGAAATGCCAAAACTTCAGGTCGTTGTTGCAAGCATTGGTTAACCTGATTTTTTAAAATCGATGGTTCGCCATGAACACCACCTTTGCCATGAATAATCAGTAAACAGCGGTGTTTGAGATGATAATGGTGTTCTATAAAAGCACTCAATGCTGCCCAAGCATCGTTCACGTGCAAACCATGTAAATCCAAACGACCCTCACAAGGTATCATCCCTTTTTTAAGTTGCTGCATGCGCTTCATGGGTATGGGGTTTTTATAATAAGACAAAACAGTATCACTAAAAACTGGCTCAATGGATGCCTCATTAATAGGGTAAACATCCTTTTTGACTTCTTGATGCTTTACTCTTTGGGGCATGATCTTTTTTATTGAAGCTTTTGGATGGACGGATAAGGGTTGAACATCAGCCATGTTCGCTCGAAACAACGCCTTATCTTCATCAGAAATTTTATCTTTTGGCATATGGGGGATGTGTCCGTGAAGCCTCTTTTTTAATATACCCAAGATTGACCCCCTCTTGCAAGTCGGTTAACATTCAACTCATCGATCGCATACCATTCAATTCAACCATAATTATGCTGGAAGACTTCAAAACAACGTTTAAAAATTGGCGATTGATTCACTTACTTGGTGTATCAAATTTACGTAGTCGCTATTCACGATCTAAATTAGGCCAAATATGGTTGACATTATCTTTGTTCATTCAAATTGCATCTTCTGCCATCGTTTGGTCTATTTTATGGCAT
>CAISSD010000294.1 GCA_903887975.1 uncultured Legionellaceae bacterium
ACATATCATCTGCATTACCATGATCTGCTGTGCATACCAGAATTCCGTTGGCCTTCTTTAGTGCGTCCATAATTCTGCCTAAATTAAACAAAAAATACCACCACAATTACAACGCTTTTTTCAATTCATCCACTTTATCCAATCGCTCCCAGGGTAAACCCTCCCGACCATAATGACCATAACTGGCAGTCTGTCGATAAATCGGTCGTAATAGTTGATGGGCATCAATAATCCCTTGTGGTGTTAAATCAAAATGGGTTTGAATCAATTCAATAATGGCTGCATCACTTAATTGACCCGTGCCAAAAGTTTCAACCCCAATGGAGGTTGGCTCCGCAACACCAATGGCATAGGAAAGCTGTAACTCGAATTGTTCTGCAAGTCCTGCAGCAACAATATTTTTTGCCACATGACGTGCGGCATAGGCTGCCGATCGGTCTACTTTGGATGGATCTTTACCCGAAAAACATCCACCACCATGGCGTGCCATACCGCCATAAGTATCAACAATAATCTTTCGACCCGTTAAACCACAATCACCCAATGGCCCACCAATCACAAAACGCCCTGTTGGGTTGATTAAATATCGTGTGGTGGGTAACAACCACGCCTCAGGGATCACAGGTTTGATGATTTCATCAATCACCGCTTCGACCAAATCTGCATAAGCAATATCTTCTGAATGCTGGGTTGAAAGCACCACCGTATCCACAGAGACCGGTTTGCCATCGACATAATTCAACGTTACCTGAGCTTTGGCATCAGGTCTTAACCAAGGTAGTGTCTTCGATTTTCTAAGACTCGCCTGGCGTTGCATCAAACGATGTGCATAAGCAATGGGTGCTGGCATGAAGACATCGGTTTCTTGGCTGGCATAACCAAACATCAAACCCTGATCGCCTGCACCAAGAATATTGGTTTTAAGATTGTCAACACCCCGACTAATGTCGGGTGATTGCTTGCCAATGGCCGAGAGTACCGCACAAGACTCCCAATCAAAACCCATATCAGAGCTGTTATAACCAATGTCTCGAATCACCTCACGTGCAATCGCCTCAACATCCACCCATGCACTGGTGGTGATTTCGCCACCCACCAAAACCATACCCGTTTTAACAAATGTTTCACAAGCAACACGAGCATGGGGATCTTGAGCAATAATGGCATCTAAAATAGCATCAGAAATTTGATCAGCAATTTTATCGGGATGCCCTTCAGATACCGATTCTGAAGTAAATACGGATGATGATTTCATACCAATTCCTTTATTTTTGAATGATGCATGACGTTAATGAAACCATCAAAAATAGATTCAATATCATGCGGACCAGGACTGGCTTCAGGATGACCCTGAAAACCAAAAGCTGGTTTTTTTGTGTGTATTATCCCCTGTAAACTTTGATCAAACAACGAGCGATGGGTTATGTTCAAACACGCTGGTAAGGTTGCCTCATCAATCTGAAATCCATGATTTTGCGCGGTGATAAACACGCGCTTCCTACCCGTGGTTTCAACCACAGGATGATTTCCGCCATGATGACCAAATTTCATTTTTGATACATGAGCGCCACAGGCCAAGCCCAAAATCTGAAAACCCAAACACACGCCCAGTAATGGCATGCCCTCTTCTAAAAATTTTTGAGTTGCAAAAATAGCATGATGGCATGCACGAGGATCGCCTGGTCCATTGGACAAAACAACGCCGTCAGGATTCATGGCCAAAACATCATCGGCTGAGGTTTTTGCTGGGACAATCGTGATGTGACAGCCTTTATCATACAAAATCCGCAATATCGATTCTTTAACCCCAAAATCATAAACCACCACATGAAAACGTAAAGGCTCGGATCCCTGCCCCCACATTCCGCGCCCTTCATACCAACACTCTACCGTTTGTCGGGATACTTCTTCAGCTAAATTTTTTCCCGTTAACCCAGAAAAAGCCGACAGTTTCGCTTGAAGTGCTTCAATGGTGTAATCAGAACCCGAACCAATACATCCAAGAATGCTCCCTTCATCACGTAAGCGCTGTACCAAGGCTCTGGTGTCAATGCCTGCAATCGCAATCGTGCCTTGTTTTTTAAGCCATGCTGAAAAAGAAATCGATCCTCGATAACTACTGAACAGGGACGAGCCATGGCGTACAATCACGCCACTGGCCCAAACCCGCGTCGACTCCATATCATCCAAATTGCACCCTGTATTTCCAACATGGGCCGTGGTGAACGTGACAATTTGTTCAGCATAGGAAGGATCGGACAAAATCTCTTGATAGCCGATCATGGAGGTATTAAACACCAACTCACCCACCGAGCACCCAGAAGCGCCAATGCCATAACCCTCATACACGCTGCCATCTGACAACACAAGATGCGCTGGCTCTTTATCCATCATCATTAAAGCTTCATGTCCTCAAAAAATTTTTTGACCCCATCAAACCAAGAACTAGAACGAGGAGAGTGTTTATTTTTGCCACCATCCAGTGCGGTTTGAAATTGCTTCAATATCTCTTTTTGTTCGGCAGATAATTTGACTGGTGTCTCCACAACAACTTTACACAACAAATCACCACGACCATGCCCACGAAGCGATTTTAACCCTTTGCCACGCAAACGAAATGATTTACCCGTTTGGGTTTCTTCAGGAATTTTAAGCGTCACGCGTCCCTCTAAGGTAGGAACCTCAATCGAACCGCCCAATGCAGCGGTGGTATAATCAATGGGTACTTCAC
>CAISSD010000295.1 GCA_903887975.1 uncultured Legionellaceae bacterium
AGTGCTGTGGTGGGGTGTGTGCCGGTGCCAAAGGCAAGACCGGGATCCAAAATTAAATTGATGGCTGTTGCATCCGGTGGTTCTATCCAAGAAGGACAAACCCAAAGACGCGTGCCAAATTGTTGTGGTTGTATGTGTTCTAAGCCTTTTTGTACCCAATTTTCATCAGCCAATGGCACAATACTGCTTTTAAGATGCGCTGCGCGTTGATTCAACATGGATTGAACTTGAATCGCGTCCTCGTGCCCTTCATAAAGCGCTTCGACACGCACATAAGGCCATAATGGCATACTTCCTAATGGAGATTCAAAAATCGGTGCATTGTCATAAGCATCCGTCAGCGTTACGGCCAAAGCACCCGTTTCATCCAACCATTGATTCAGTGCTTCAACTGCTTCTTGGGGACAAACCTCAATTTGTAATTGGAACATGAACGTCGCCCTTGAGCATTTTTTCTAGATAATGAATGTTGGTACCCCCGGCAATAAAGCCTGGATCATTAAGAATACGATGATGCAAATCAATATTGGTTTTGATGCCATCAATAATTAATTCGTCCAATGCATTACGTAAGCGCATGATGGCTTCCTCACGCGTTTTACCATAAGCAATCAGTTTTCCAATCATGGAGTCATAATGAGGCGGTACGGTATAACTGGTATAAATATGTGAGTCAAACCGAATACCGGGGCCACCGGGCTGGTGTAGCATGCGAATGGTACCAGGTGAGGGCATGAATGTTTTGGCATCTTCGGCATTAATACGACATTCAATGGCGTGACCTTGAAGTACCACAGAATCTTGGTTCCATGTTAATGGCGCTTCACTGGCAATTTTGATTTGCTCTTTGATTAAATCAAAACCGGTGATTAACTCCGTGACGGGATGTTCGACTTGAATGCGGGTGTTCATTTCAATAAAATAAAAACAACCATCTTGATATAAAAATTCAAACGTTCCTGCACCGCGATAATGAAGATTACGACACGCTGTGACCACACATTGTCCCATGCTTTCTCGAAGTTCTTTGGAAAGACCAGGTGCAGGTGCTTCTTCAATCACTTTTTGATGGCGACGTTGCATGGAGCAATCGCGCTCACCCAAATGAATGGCATGACCTTTGCCATCACCTAAAACTTGAAATTCGATGTGACGTGGGTTTTCCAAGAATTTTTCCATGTAGACCATGGGATTGTTAAAAGCGGCTTTTGCCTCACTTTGGGTCAGTGCAATCGCATTGATTAAATTTTCTGCCGCGTGCACCACGCGCATCCCACGACCACCACCACCACCTGCAGCTTTGATGATGACAGGATAACCAATAGATTCGGCCAATTTCAAATTGGTTGCGTCGTTATTGGACAATGGACCATCGGATCCCGGTACACAAGGGACACCGGCCTTTTTCATGGCGGCAATGGCGGCAACTTTGTCGCCCATAATACGAATGGTTTCTGGATGTGGCCCAATAAAGCGAAATCCACTTTGTTCAACAATTTCGGCAAAATCAGCATTTTCAGATAAAAAGCCATAACCAGGGTGTATGGCAACCGCATCGGTGATTTCTGCTGCGGCAATGATGGCAGGAATATTCAAATAACTTTTTTGTGAAGGGCCTGGGCCAATACAAACGGTTTCATCGGCCAAACGAACATGCAAGAGATCTTTATCGACATCGGAGTGCACGGCAACGGTTTTTATTCCCAATTCTTTACAGGCACGCAAAATTCGCAATGCAATTTCACCCCGATTGGCAATAACAATTTTACGCAACATGGTAGGGGTCCTTTTTATTCAATAATAAATAAAGGTTGATCATATTCAACGGTCTCACCATTGGCGACCAAAACCGCTTTTAAGGTTCCGGACTTATCCACCTCAATTTCGTTGAACATTTTCATGGCTTCGATGATGCACAAGGTTTCACCAGCCGTAACGCTTTGACCAATAGTGACAAACGCTGGTGCATCGGGTGATGGGGAACTATAAAATGTGCCCACCATGGGTGAGCGAACATGATGATGGGATGCATGTTGTTCTTTAGCCGGCACTGGTGTGGGTGCGACTGTTGGTGCGTCGATGGTTTGTTTGACCATAACTGGGGCCGACATCATGGGCGCTGGTACCGTATTGTTACGGCTCAAACGCAGCGATTCTTCACCTTCTTTGATTTCTATTTCTGCAATACCGGTTTCTTCTATCAACTCAATAAGTTTTCTAATTTTTCGAATGTCCATGGATGTTTGCTCTCTTCATTTATTGATTAATAAGTTGGGTTAATGGATTCATCATGCCTGTCAATGCCAATAAATAGCCTTTTGGCCCAAATCCACTGATGACGCCTTGGGCAATGTCTGAAAAGTATGAATGCTGACGAAACGTTTCGCGCCGGCCGACTTGACTGAGATGCACTTCAACCAAAGGCATGGCTGTTGCAAGGATTGCATCGCGCAAGGCAATGCTGGTGTGGGTGAATGCTGCAAAATTTGCAATCAACCCATCGAAAGCATCTAGGGACGCTTGATGAATGTGTTCGACGAGTGTTGATTCACTGTTGCTTTGGTGAATGCGTAGGTGAATATTTTGGGATTGTGCAACGGCCAACAATTGCTGATTGATGTGCTCAAGCGATGTTTCACCATAGATATGCGGCTCTCGTAAACCAAGCAAATTTAGGTTGGGTCCATGCAATATCAGTATTTTTTTCATTAATATTTAGGTTTTTTAATGATCTGCGAATTGTGCCTTATTGTGGCTGGATTGTCAAAGTGGTTTTGGGGTAAAATAATGCCAAATTTTAAACACCAATGACCATAATGACTTTAAACGAAGAAGAATGCTTGACGTTATTAACCGCCAATTTAGGCCTGGGTTTACGTCCCTACAAAAATGAAGGTTTATTGCATCATGTTATGACTTTAAATGATTTGGCTGGGGCACAAGATGTGATCTATTTTGTAACATTGGCCTGTTATTTACTGCAAAATCAAGATTTTAATCAATCTAAGTCGCAGGCTATGTTTCAAGAACTGAATGAGTTGTATCAAAAATACTCATTTTATGATATGAATGAGGCCTATATTCCTGATTTAATCCAGTATTATGCTGAAAAAATCGGTATTCATGGATATTTTAATGGACCAAATGCGCAACAAGTTTTGCCGGAAGCCGAAGAGTGTTGTCTTTTGAGGTTTTATCAAACCCACGAAAAAGCATTATCCTCGGTGTTGGTTTTTGATTCGAAATCCCTAGATTATCCTAAAGTTGCAACATTGCGCCAAGCACTGTTGGACAACATGAATCAACAGCTTCGCAACCGATTGGCTCAAAATCAAAAACTTTTTGACGAAAAAAAATACATGACATACGTTTTGGTATCATTAGATGCTTCATCCGATGAAGTATTGTCACAGTATCATTTTCATAAAGATGCACCTCTAGAGGAGCATACTGCTTCGGTTTTATTGTGGTTGAAATACAGTTTGATGATGTTTAAGCAAGCCCACATACCAGAACCAGAGGAAATTTTATCAGAAGTCGCTGAAGAAGAACCGGTGTCTTGGATGCAATTGGGTGTTGATTATTGTACCCGAAACAAGAACAGCATCGCATTAACGGCGTTTGGTTTTTTTACAACGCTTGGTATGGCGTCTATCGCAGACATGATGTCGTCCGCAGAACAAAATCAGTTGTGATTCTTATGCTATAATTCAAACTGAACCTTTTTGAGTTTGACCCCTATAGGGACAACCAATGAATCAGATTCTTGTTGTTTATGCCAAGAACATCGATGACTACAGAAAAAATTTCATCAATGCGCTTGAGGATGCGCTGACTCGAAAGCAATATGACATGACCAATTGTACCTCATTGAATGAAGCCTATGTCGTCAGTCGTTTAAACCCTCGTATTGTGGCTATTTTGTATGATTGGGATGATTTTGGTTTTAAAGAATTGCATCATTTTTCAGATCATCATCAATGTTTACCTGTATTTGCGTTAACCAATCAACATGCTTCAGTTGATATTAATCTTAAAGATTTCGATCTTAATTTACACTTTTTACAATACGATGCCAATTTAGCCAGCGAAGATGCTCGTCGAATTTTATTGGCCATCGAACAATACCAACAAAATATTTTGCCGCCATTCACCAATTCTTTAATAAATTATGTTGCCAAAATGAATTATGCGTTTTGTACACCAGGCCATTTGGGCGGTACTGCATTTCAAAAGACACCAACCAGTGCCGCGTTTTATGATTTTTTTGGTGCAAATATTTTTCATGCGGATTTATCAATATCTATTGATGAGCTAGGTGGTTTATTGGATCATTCAGGACCGCATCGGGCAGCCGAAGAATTTATTGCCGAGACATTGGGTAGCGACAGATCGTTGATTGTGACCAATGGCACCTCAACGTCGAATAAAATCGTTGGGATGTATTCAGCAACATCGGGGGATACTGTCGTTGTGGATCGCAATTGCCATGTGTCCATCGCGCATTTTTTAATGATGGTCGATGTCATCCCCATTTATTTAAAACCAACGCGAAATGCTTATGGTATTTTGGGTGGCATTCCTCAGTCAGAATACACGCATAAAGCGATACAAGATAAAATTGATGCCCATCCTGATGCAAAAACATGGCCTACTTACGCGGTGATGACCAATTCAACTTACGATGGTATTTTTTATCAGGTTGAAAAAATTCAACAACAGCTTCAGGTTAAGCACTTACACTTTGATGCTGCATGGGCACCTTACACGCGATTTCATCCCATTTATGCCAAAAAATTTGGATTAAGTTTGACGCCCAATGACGCGCAAGTGATTTTTGAAACCCATTCAGCCCATAAATTATTGGCAGCTTTTAGTCAATCATCCATCATTCATCTTAAGGGTTGCTTTAACGAACCTATTCTGAATGCCAATTATAGAATGCACACCAGTACCTCACCTTTTTACCCACTGGTTGCAAGCTCAGAAGTGTCGGTTGCGATGATGGCGGGAACCAAAGGTTATGATTTGATGAATGAATCGATTGGTTTGGCTTTGGACTTTCGCAAAGAAATAAAACGCTTAAAAAAGCAAAGCACCGATTGGTATTTTGATGTATGGCAACCCAGTGATGTGGATAAAATCGCTTGTTTTTCATTAAAACCCAATGAACAATGGCATGGTTTCAAAGAGGTTGATCCCAATTATTTATTTTTAGACCCCATTAAAGTTACGGTTTTACTCCCTGGCATTCAACATGGTGCATTAGAAAATTGGGGTATTCCTGCCATGATTGTTGAGAAATTTCTCGCCTCGCATGGCATTATTGTTGAAAAGACCGGCCCTTATTCGATGCTATTCTTATTTAGCTTGGGTGTTACCCGAGCTAAATCCATGGCACTTTTGGCAGCGCTCAATCAATTTAAACAATATTATGATGCCAATAAGTTGGTAAAAAATGTGTTACCACAACTTTATCAAGAACATCCTGAGTTTTATGAAAAGATGACCATCCAACAGTTGGCCCAAACCATTCATTTATTGATAAAAAAACATAATTTACCCGGCGCAATGTATCATGCTTTTGATGTGTTGCCCGAAGTGGTGATGTCACCTCATCGTGCCTATCAAAAATTAATCAGACAAGAAATCAAACAAGTACCCTTGGCGCAACTGAAAAACGAAACCAGTGCCGTGATGATATTACCTTATCCACCAGGGGTACCACTCATTATGCCAGGAGAAAAAATCACCGATGATTGTGCACCAATTTTGGATTTTTTGCTGATGTTGGATGAGATTGGTGAAGTATTGCATGGATTTGAAACGGTGATTCATGGGGTAGAAAGAGATGAATTTGGACAACGGTATGTTCAGGTTTTGGCTTGAAGCATACATCGACCTGGAGCATGATGATGTTACACATTACGAA
>CAISSD010000296.1 GCA_903887975.1 uncultured Legionellaceae bacterium
GCGTTGTTGATTCAGCCGTATTGGTTGCCTATGGCATTGATACGAGGGGTATGCATGGCTTAACGCTGATAACCAGTGATGCACATAGTGACTTAAAGGCGGCGCTTCGGGCAGTTTTTCCATCGGTTCCATGGCAACGATGCCAATTTCATTTGCAACAGAACGCGCAGGCTTACGTACCCAAACAAAACATGAAAAAAGAGGTGGCAGAAGATATTCGGATTATTTTTAACACACCGAATCGTGAGGAAGCGGACCGACAATTAAAATTAGTGATGACAAAATATGAAAAGACAGCCCCCCAGCTTAGCCAATGGATGGAAACTGCAATTCCAGAGGGATTAACTGTATTTCATTTCAAAAGTAGTCATCGTCGACGCTTAAGGACTTCTAACCTTGCTGAGCGCGTTAATCGAGAGATAAAGCGAAGAACTAAGATTGCCAGCATTTTTCCAAATGCGGCCTCTTGTGAACGATTGGTGACAGGCGTTTTAATTGAGATCTCAGAGGACTGGGAGTCTGGCAAAATTTATCTGTCGATGGACGAATGAGCTTGCCATGTCAAGGGCAGCCGATTTAGGCTGGCGAAGCGAACGCTTGACACAGTAGAATAAAAGTAAGCTTGCCAATGGCTGTGGGCACGGCAGTTTTTTGCCCACAGCCATGGTAACTCAGCGTTTTTTTGTTCATCAGCATGGCCGTCATTTTGGTTGGCTGCTTATGTTGCGAAATTAATGCACTGTTAGGATAGCTAGTTGAGTTTAATGTTGTTTTTGTTTGAATATTAACCAATGGAATTTGAAGTAAAACTGAAATTACAGAAAAAAAGTTGCTTTATCTGAATTTATAATCTACACTTTGATTGTCGTCATGACAAAAAATCGATTGGAGCCACTTAAGGAGAGAATATGATGAACAACTTATATCGTTTAGTGAGTATCTTGGTAATCAGCATAACTTGTTCTTTATATGCTACGACCTCATTAGCTGTAGACTACGGGACAGGGGGGTCGCATGGTGTAAATTGTACAGGTGATGTGTGTCAATGCACTCAACAATTCTGCGGATGTGGGGAAAGCAGTTATTGTGATAGTATTAGCGGCGTTTGTCTGGGTAATACAGCTGTTAATACCAATTGTAATTACAAACAAAGACAGTGCTTTGGAAAGGAGAATGGCGTACAAAAATCTTGTAAGCAATATTGTAATTGCTGATAAAAAAGTCTGGATTAAACTGGACAGGGGTGTGCCAAAAAATTGCCAACTAGGATTTTTGGGCACATCTATTTTGGTTTACCTTATGGTACATGAATCCCCAAACCACTAACATGTTGTAATCCCCGAGGCAATCGCTGTCCACGCTGCCCGCGCTCGCCTTTGTAATAGGCCAAATCCGCAGGCTTTAGGGTTAGGCTTCTTTTTCCGGCATAGACCACCAACGCATCCTGCTCATTCAAAATACAAGCATCCACCATCCATTCTTCACGCGTGGCGGCTTTTGCTGTGGGAATGTTGATGAGCTTATTGCCTTTGCCACGCGTTAATTCAGGAATGGTCGCGGTGGAAAACATCAATAATCGACCCATGTTGCTAACGCATGCAATCCATTGATTGTTTTTGTTGGACATGGTTTTTGGAGGTAAAATGAGACTGTGTGTTGGCAATTTGAAACACGCCTTGCCATTGCGATTTTTGACATAGAGTTGCTCTAAACGTGTTGCAAAACCATAGCCGGCATCATTCATTAATAAAACCCAATCACAGCCCTCGCCTGAAACCATGGCGGCGAACGATGCACCCTCACTGGGATTTAATTTGCCCGTTAATGGCTCACCCTGACCACGAGCTGAAGGCAGCTGATGGGCTGGTAGTGAATAGACTTTGCCATCGGTATCAAAAAACACCACCGCTTGGTTGCTTCTGGCGGGGATTTGCATTTTAAAGGCGTCATGCGTTTTAAAGCTTAATTCCGAACCCTTGATGTCAAAGCCTTTGGCCGCACGAATCCAACCTTTTTCAGACAGCACAATGGTCAGTGGTTCATTGGGTAAAATATCAGTTTCTTTCAGCGCTTGAGATTCACCACGGGCGATGATGGGCGAGCGACGTGGATCGCCAAATTGATCTCTATCTCGGGTGATTTCTTCTTTCACCAACTGACGCAGTGCATGGTCATTGTTTAATAGACCTTGAAGTTTTTCAAGCTCCTCTTGAAGCTCGTTTTGCTCGGCACGTAATTTGAACTCTTCCAATTTGGCCAAGTGACGCAATTTAATTTCAAGAATGGCCTCGGCTTGTAAGCTTGATAAATTAAATCGACGCATGAGCTCTTCTTTGGGCTCATCCTCTTCACGAATAATGGCAATGACTTCATCGATGTTTAAATAAGCAACCAATAAGCCATCCAACAAATGCAGTCGATTCAGAACTTTATCCAAACGATGTTGCAAACGTCTTTTGACCGTGGCAAGACGAAATGATAACCACTCGTTTAAAATGGTTAACAAATTTTTAACTCGGGGTGCGCCATCCAAACCAATCATGTTAAAATTAAGACGATAATTTCGCTCTAAATCGGTGGTGGCAAATAAATGCGACATGAGACCCTCCACATCAATGCGATTGGAGCGTGGAATAATCACGAGTCTTGTTGGGTGTTCATGACAAGACTCGTCACGTAAATCATCCACCATGGGCAATTTTTTTTGCTGCATTTGTGCTGCAATTTGCTCGATAATGCGGGCACCTGAAACTTGGTAGGGTAGTGCGGTGATGACAATATTGTGCTGCTCCAACTGATAAGCCGCACGCATTTTTACCGATCCCACACCATCTTTATAAACCTGTTGAATCACCTCTTGAGGCGTGATGATTTCCGCACTGGTTGGAAAATCAGGGCCTTTAATCCACGTACAAATGGTTTCTAACGAGGCATTGGGATGGTCCAACAAATGAATACAGGCATTGGCAACCTCCACCAAATTATGCGGTAAAACATCCGATGCCATCCCCACCGCAATCCCTGTTGCACCATTAAGCAATACATTGGGAAGGCGCGCGGGCATCAAGGCTGGTTCTTTTAAGGTGGCATCAAAATTGTCAACCCAATCCACCGTGCCCAGTTGTAATTCACTCAAAAGAAGTTCTGCGTACGCTGAGAGTTTGGCTTCAGTGTAACGCATGGCCGCAAATGATTTGGGGTCGTCGGCAGAGCCCCAGTTGCCCTGACCATCAACAAACGGATAGCGGTAAGAAAAGGGTTGTGCCATTAACACCATGGCTTCATAACAGGCCGAGTCGCCATGGGGATGAAATTTACCCAAAACATCACCCACGGTGCGCGCTGATTTTTTATATTTGGCAGATGATTTTAGCCCCAGTTCAGACATGGCATAAATAATGCGACGTTGCACGGGTTTAAAGCCATCTGCGATATGTGGTAGCGCCCTATCCAAGATCACATACATGGAATAGTCTAAATAGGCTTTTTCAGTGAAGGTGATGAGTGGCGTGCGCTCGGCTGTTGGATTCATCATGACGGCGATTTAAATGTTGCTGTCAATAAATGCCATGAGCTGCGACTTGGACAAGAGCCCCATCTTGATGGCACTGGCCTCACCGTTTTTAAAAATAATCAGTGTTGGAATACTCATGACGCCAAATTTGGATGCAGACAGAGGATTTTCATCAATATCAATTTTGGCGAAGGTTAGTTTTTGGTGATACTCGCCAGCAACTTCCTCAAAAATGGGTCCCAATGCTTTACATGGACCACACCACGCTGCCCAAAAATCCACAATCACGGGTTTGTTGGCTTTTAATACGTCGGCTTCAAAGTGCTCATCAGAGATGTGTTTGATGTGTTGTGACATGATTATTCCTTGGTTGATAAAATATGATTATAAATCACCACAAGCCGCTTGCAAAATACTTAATGCAGCAATGGCAGCAGTTTCGGTTCGCAACACCCTAGGACCCAAACATAGTGGACTAAATTGCCGCGCTTTGGCAAGCTCGACTTCTCGTGCACTTAATCCCCCTTCCGGGCCAATCAATAAAGACATAGGACTGGTGTTGGTTGGAATGTTGCGCCAAGACGCCGCACTCCCGGGTTGCAAAATAAGCTTTAATGACGCATTGCATTGTTCAATGTAATCTTCAAAGGCACATAAAGGTTCAATGACAGGAATTTGGTTGCGACCACATTGCTCACAAGCACTAATGGCAATCGATTGCCAGAGTTTTTGTTTTTTCTCCATACGCATGCGATCCAATCGCACCACACAATGTTCGGTAATAAGCGGCGTGATGCTCGTAACGCCAAGCTCGACGGCTTTTTGAACAATAAAATCCATGCGCTCACCTTTGGAGATGGCTTGAGCCAAATGAATTTGGGTTGGTGACTCGCGACTGGTGGTTTGGCAGGAATGAACTTGAACGGTGACCCTATTTTTGATGATACCGGTAATTTCGGCCTGACATTCTTGATTATGGCCATTGAAAAGACATAACGCATCACCCGGTTGTCGTCTTAATACCACCGCAACATGCTGGCTTGCCGAGGCAAATAATTCGATGGTGTCATTTTGGGTGTAATTTCCGGGTTGAAAAATGCGTATTATTCGTGCCATTGGGTTCTCAACCATAAAATCTGGAGGTATACTTCAACATTATTATACCCTAAAAGGTGCATACTAGCATGACTAATACACGTAAAGAAACAGACAGTATGGGTGAAATCGATGTTCCAGCCAATCGCTACTGGGGGGCACAAACCGAGCGTTCATTGCATCATTTTGATATCGGACATGATCTGATTCCCATCGAAGTCATCCATGCGTTTGGAGTGCTAAAAAAAGCAGCTGCATTAACCAACCAAGATCTTGGGAAATTATCTGCAGAAAAAACCAAATTGATTGTTGCCGCTTCGGATGAGGTCGCCAGTGGTCAATTGGATGCGCATTTTCCCTTGCATGTGTGGCAAACCGGAAGTGGCACGCAATCCAACATGAATGTCAATGAAGTCATTTCCAATCGAGCCATTGAAATGGCGGGTGGCGTCATGGGCAGTAAAACCCCCATTCATCCCAATGATGATGTGAACATGTCGCAATCCTCCAACGATACGTTTCCAACCGCCATGCATATGGCAACCGTTTTGGCCTTCAAACAAAAATTAATTCCTGCGGTTGTCGCACTTCGTGATGGCTTGGATGCTAAAGCGCAGGCGTTTGATGGCATTATTAAAATTGGCAGAACTCATTTGCAAGACGCCGTACCTTTAACGCTAGGCCAAGAATTTTCAGGTTATGTGGCGCAACTGAATGCCGTATTGATGCGTATGGATCAAGTTTTGCCAGAGCTTTATGCGCTGGCTTTAGGTGGCACGGCTGTTGGCACGGGACTTAATACCCATCCAGAGTTTGCAAAGCGCGCAGCGGCACACATTGCGCTGTTGACCAAACAACCTTTTGTGTCCGCCCCCAATAAGTTTGAAGCGTTGGCGTCTCATGAGCCATTGGTCATGGCCCATGGGGTGATGAAAACGTTGGCGTGCGCGTTGATGAAAATTGCAAATGATGTGCGTTGGTTGGGATCAGGTCCTCGTTGCGGCATTGGCGAGCTGATTTTACCAGAAAATGAGCCTGGTTCGTCGATTATGCCGGGCAAAGTCAATCCCACTCAAGCCGAAGCCATGACCATGGTGTGCGCTCAAGTGATGGGTAATGATGTGGCGGTTGGTGTTTCGGGTAGTCAGGGAAATTTTGAATTAAATGTGTTTAAGCCCGTGATTATTTTTAATGTGATGCATTCATTGAATTTATTGGCCGATACCTGCCATTCTTTTCTGGAGTTTTGTGTGCAAGGGTTAGAAGCCAATAAACCGGTTATTGAGGGTTATGTACATCATTCGTTGATGTTGGTGACCGCACTCAATCAACACATTGGGTATGACAAGGCCGCAAAAATTGCCAAAACTGCGTACCATGACAATACCTCATTAAAAGAAGCGGCGGTCAAACTTGGGTTTTTAACCGCCACGCAATTTGATGAATATGTTCGTCCCGAAGACATGATTGGTCCCATCAGCGCTGCTTAGTTGCTGCGCTGACAGATTTTATCGGCCAAATAACCTATGGCTCCGGCATAATAAATGGAATTGTTGTAGCGTAAGATCATTTTATAATTGGGGTAGGCCAAAAATACAGGGCCACCCAAGGGCTCAACAATGCTGGCTTGGAGTTCTTGATGGGGCAGGGGTTCTCCCTGCTCGGTTCGAACACCAAGTTCGTTCCATTCGCGTACGGATTTGGTGATGGTTTTGCCTTCTAATTTTTTATCAAAATGCGCTGGCAGCTTGACATAAATACCCCAAGGCTCGCCAGTTTGCCAACCATTAATTTTCATGTAATTGGCAATGGAGGCAAAAACATCAGGCTTTGAAGTCCAAATGTCTTTGTGCCCATCACCATCATAGTCCACGGCATATTTGACCCAACTGGAGGGTAAAAATTGTGGTTGGCCAGAGGCTCCTGCCCATTCACCCTTAAATTTATCCAAAGTCACATGACCGTCATTAAGAATACGAAGGGCCAAAAACAATTCTTTGCGAAAGAAATCTTGGCGCTTGGAATCATAAGCCAGTGTTGCCAACGATTTAATAACGGGGAAGTTGCCCATGTAGCTGCCATAACTGGTTTCCATGCCCCAAAATGATAAGATAAAGCAAGGATCAACACCATATTCTTTGGCAATTTTGTCAATAACCTCGCGATGTTTTGCATATTGTTTTCGGCCAATGGCGATTCGGTAGGCATCAACCCGTGAATTGCGATATTTAAGATACGTTAAACGATGTTCGGGTTGCGATTTTGATAATCCTTTGACTTGGCGACTGGGTTCACGAATATCGGCAAATGCTTCATCAAATACGTCAGGTGATATACCTTGAGCCAAGGCTTCTTTACGTACACCAGAAACCCAACTGGACCAACTTTGATGACCCTCGGCATAGGATTGATTCACAACGAATGCACTCAAGAGCATGATAAAAATCAGGTTGTTTAATTTTAGCATGATTCTAGTCCTTGATGAATAGAGCGGTCTTTGTATGGTTATATCATGAAGCGGCGTAATATCTCAAGACACCAGATTTTTTCTGGTTAATTGAAAAAAGAACCCCGTCTTTTTCTGAGTTAGACCTCAAAAGAACCCCGTCTTTTTTGACACAAAAAGGATTTTAAGCTATTTTTAATACAGATGAATTTGAATAAGTTGGTGTTTCATGCGAAAAGCGCTTGTGAATTTAGAAACTTGGATGTACGCCACACACAGAAAACCCATGGTTATTCGTGGTGCTCGACAGGTTGGTAAAACTTGGACAGTGCGTCAATTGGCTCAAATAACCGGAAAAAAATTGATTGAATTGAACTTTGAAAGGCGTATTCATTGGCGTGATTTGTTTACCAGCAATGATCCCCAAGAAATTTTACTTCTTCTTGAGTCTGAATTGAATCAAACCATTCATCCCGAGCAAAGTTTATTATTCTTGGACGAAATTCAAGCCGCACCGGAGTTACTTTCCAAGCTTCGCTGGTTTTATGAAGACATGCCCGAATTGGCAGTGATTGCGACGGGATCTTTATTGGAATTTACGCTTGCTGATCACGAATTTAGCATGCCCGTGGGGCGAATTGGTTATCACTATCTTGAACCTTTTTCGTTCGAAGAATTTTTACAAGCCCTGGATAAAACCAAATTGTGTGCGTTTTTACAGCAATGGCAATGGGGCCAAACCATTCCAATCCCAATTCATGAGCAGCTGATGGGTTACATCAAAGAATATATTTTAATCGGTGGGATGCCTGAGGCTGTTGTGAGCTGGGCGGAGCACCGCTCACTTGAAACGGTTGCAGAAATTCAACAAGCACTTTTAACAACGTATCGGGAAGATTTTGCCAAATATTCTGGCAAGATTGCAACGGAGTATTTAAATGATGTACTGATCGCCATTCCCAAGTTATTGGGAGAAAAATTCATATTCAGCAAAGTGAATAAAAACATTTCGAGTGAACCCTTAAAAAAAGCCCTAAATCTATTATGTATGGCACGTCTTTGTCATAAGGTATCAGCCACGTATGCCAATGGCATACCCCTTGGGGCAGATGTGAAAGAAAACTATTTTAAAATGGTTTTAATCGATATTGGTTTGGGCGCGGCATTTTTGGATCTTAAATTACATCAGTTAAAATCAACGGATGGATTTTCTTTGGTGAATCAAGGCGGTATTTCAGAGCAATTGGTGGCGCAGTTGTTAAGAACCATTGAGCCCAATTATAAAGATCCCAGTTTGTATTATTGGTTAAGGGAAGAAAAAGGTGCTCAAGCTGAAATTGATTATTTAGTCCAACATGAAGGTCGAATCATCCCCATCGAAGTTAAATCAGGAAGCACGGGATCGTTGAAATCATTGCATTATTTCATGCACTTAAAAAATTTATCGCAGGCGGTAAGAGTAAATGCCGATGTACCAAGTTGTGTTGAGGTCACAACAAAAATTCATTCTGGTGACATGGTGCATTATCAGTTGATGTCGATACCTTTTTATCTGGTGGGGCAGCTGCATCGACTATTGAAGCGTCATGAATAAATATTTAGACCCCATCATTTATTCAAGTGGCTCAATATCTTTAAACCGAATCGATGGCGGATCAGCAATGCATTGATTGTTAATGTAGCCCCCATGAAGATACAAATCTCCTTGCGGGGGGGAGGCAAATCCCCCCCAAAGCGTGTCATGGGTTGGGTGCACGTTGTCAATCGTTTGGGTTTCTACATTCAAAGGCCCTCCATGAACCACCCCACATGGCGCCAATAAACATTCATGAATGCCCATCTCAAACCAGTGTCCATCGATAAAACCACGAGCAGAACCCGCCCAAACAATCACACATTCATCCGAAACAGGATGGGTATGGGTGGCAAAAATATCGCCAGGAGCGCAGCGCGTTAAATGAAAACCACAAAGCCTTGACCCATGACCTGGCCATAAAACAAAACGCATGGGACTACCATTGGCGTTAAATTCTGCACCACGAAACATGTTGAATAACGCTCCATGTTTTCGAACATCTTGAGCTTTTAAGTTCCATGCCCGAAGTTTGGGATGCGATTCATGATAACGCAACGTATTTTGGGGCTTTATTTGACCCGGTGTCATTTCTTTTTTGGCTTTTTCAGCCGCATCAAAATCAATTTTTCCAAGTGTTCGGATGTAAAAACCAGATGGCTCATATAAACTAATTAATGGCGGGGTTATCGAGCTCACCAAGATGAAATCTTCTTGATGATGTGTCGCATTTCGAATGCCATGGGGCACATTTTCCGGATAATAGGCGATATCTCCAGGGTTTAGTTCTACCCAGCGATCGTGTAAATACACTTCACCTTTGCCCTGAACACACAACAGTGCTTCTTCAGAGATGGGATAATTGTATTGCTCCGAAGATAAACCAGGCTTTAAGGTCAACACATGGATGCTTTCGGTTTGATAACCGTTACCAGGCCACGCAATAAGTCTTGTGGGAATGCCATGAAGCAAGATCTCAATGCCTTCATTAAGATTGCCTATCGCCCCACCGGTGCGAATGTCTTGAGGGCTTCGATTTTTGGCCAGATAATCATTTTTATTGTTCATGTTTGTTTATCCCTAAAGAAGAGACGCTCTATCATTATAGGCTATTTTTGTCATTACTTTCGGCGACATTTTTGTTATCGTATGAGGGCTTTCGACTTAAAGGAATACGATCATGACTGAATCATTACAACGACCATCCCTACCAGCAAAAGCGCTGGAGCAATTATTTTTAAACGCCAGAACTTATAACGAATGGTGTGATACATCGGTTAAAGAAAGCCTGATTCACGATCTTTATGATCTTATGAAATGGGGCCCTACTTCAGCCAATTGTTGTCCGGCACGTTTTGTTTGGGTACAAAGCCAAGCGGGTAAAGAAAAATTGGCGGCATTGGCCATGGACAGTAATCGTGCAAAAATCTTGGCAGCACCACTGACGGTTATCATTGGTTATGACGAACATTTTGCAGATAAGTTACCAAAACTCTTGCCAGCCGATTTTGTAGAACGAATGCAACAAATGTTTAAAATGCCGGGTGTTGCTGAAATCACCGCCATGCGTAATAGTAGCCTTCAGGGTGCTTATTTGATGATGGGTGCGCGTGCTTTGGGGCTTGATTGTGGGCCGATGTCGGGTTTTGATAATGCTTTGGTTGATAAAGCTTTTTTTGCCAACACCAATGTTCGCTCGAATTTCATTTGTAGCTTGGGCTATGGCAAAGCAAATACACCTTATCCACGTAATCCTAGATTAAGTTTTGAAGAAGCGTGCCGTTTTGCGTAAAATGCGTATATACTAAAAAAATAAATCAGAAAATCTCTAGGGTGGTTTTTGATGCGCGTTCACTTTTTTTTTAAAGTCATTTGTTTTTTGAGTGTGGGATTCCTTTTGGGATGCAGGCATCATCACGAACCAGAATTTAAAATTTTGGCGTCCCAACATGTTGTCCGAAAAATGCTACCGCTTGCATCATTTAGTCAAGTTCAAATTGAAGGCATGCTTTCGGTTCAGTTGTTTACCGATTCGAAAAAATCTTATGTTGTTCTTAAAGGTGGTGAAGATGATTTGGCGCACTTAAAAATCAAGAGTCATGATGGTGTGTTGGATGTGAATTTGGGCAAAGGATATCCACATGCGGGATTGGTTGTTGTTGAAATCCACACGCGTTATCTCACAAGACTTGCTTATACGGGGCGAGGGTTAATCACGGGGAAAAACATTCATTCTAAAGGCTTGGATTTGATGATTGCCAATCAAGACAAAACAACACTGCGTGGCCGTATGGTATTGCGTCATGTGATCATTAAAGGCGGATTGACTGAAATTGGTGATCTAACACGTGGTTTGACACCGCTAAATCTCACGATCAGTCAAAATGCCAAGGTACGATTGTCAGGCATGATCCCCTTGATGTCTTTGAATATTCAAGATAAAAGTTGGTTCAGTGCTTATTGGGTGAATGGTGCAACTGTTAAGATTTGCGCCACAGATGCATCCTATGTGCAACTTGCCGGGACTGCGGAGGTTTTGGATGTTGAGCTGAAAGATAGCGCGCATTTGAATGCACGTTATTTGCGGGCAAAACGGACGTTTGTGAAAACCTTTGGGCA
>CAISSD010000297.1 GCA_903887975.1 uncultured Legionellaceae bacterium
ACGGATCGAAGTAAATCTAAAAAAATACTGTTCTTTCCAGATATTTTATCCGAAGGATATAGGGTACTCAGGGCGAACGGATTAAGTAAAAATGGCTAAAGTCGAGACATACCACATCCTTATGTTTTTCGATTATTTATTAAACATATAGTTTATATTTGGATGTATTGCAAGTATCTTATCATAAGAGATAAGTGCATACTTTGTACAAACACCTTGTGATTTACACTCTTCTAATATATACTTTTTAATATATATTAGAAGAAAAAAGGCGGGGCTATGAAAAAAGCTAAATTATTTCAAAACGGCCAAAGTCAAGCCGTTCGATTGCCTAAGGAATTTCGATTCGAAGGTGATGAAGTTTATATTAAAAAATCAGGGGATACCATTGTATTGTTTCCCATGAAAAGTCCTTGGGCGCCTCTTTTGAATAGCCTGGATAAATTTTCAGATGATTTTATGATCGCACGAGAGCAGCCAACGCAAGATGATCGAGAGGATTTTTTTTAATGAATTATATGCTTGATACCAATATGTGCATTTACATTATTAAACGTCATCCCGAAAAAGTCTTAAAAAAATTTTTAACATTATCAGTCGGTGAAGTTTGTATTTCCTCAATTACCTTAGCTGAATTGATGTATGGCATTCATAAAAGTCAGTATTCGAAAAAAAACAAGGCGGCATTACAAGATTTTTTATTACCTCTAGATATTATGCCATTTAATGACGAAGTGACTGATCATTATGGTCGTATTCGAACGTATCTTGAAAAAAAAGGAGTGCCAATTGGCGCGCTCGATACGATGATTGCTGCACATGCACTAAGTTTGGGTTCAATTTTAGTGACGAACAATCAAAAAGAGTTTGTACGTGTGCCAGATTTAAATATTGAGGACTGGACCTAAAGTGCAGCCCACTCTGAATAGCGTCCATTAAAACTTTTGATGCCTTGATGATCGCTAAAATACAAAATTCTTGTTGCGATTTTCTCAATAAAATAGCTACTGTGGCTAACAAAAATCACGGTTCCTGGGTATTTTGCCAAAACTTCTGCCAATGCATCAATGGTTTCAATGTCCATGTGGTTGGTGGGTTCATCCAATACCAAAACATTAGGCGCTTCAAGCATCACCTTGGCAAGCAATAAACGCGCTGCCTCGCCACCACTTAATGCCAAAATATCTTTGTCAACGGCTTCTTTTTTGAATAAAACCTGGCCCAGCGCTTTACGAACTTGCTGTTCGGTGACGCCGAGTGACAAATCATTAAGCCATTCCAGTACCGTGGTTGAATGATTCAAGAGATCATGATGATCTTGAGAAAAATAGCTGATTTGTGCATTGGGATCCCAAGTGATTTCGCCTTCATTGGGTTTGATAAGACCCAATAATATCTTAATTAACGTTGATTTCCCACGACCATTGGCGCCAAGTATTGCAACTTTATCACCACGGTTGATTTCAAATGTTAAATTTTTAAATAGATTTTTGTCTTGAAAAGACTGGCTTAACCCAACCACTTTACAGACTTTTTTTCCTGAGGGCCTTTTGGGCTGCCACTGAAAATGTGGTGCCATGCGTGATGAGTTGATGATGTCTGGAATTTCAATTTTATCAATCATTTTCATACGTGAGCGCGCCAGTGTTGCCTTGGACGCACTGGCACCAAATCGGTCGACAAATTTTTGTAAATGGGCAATTTTTTCTTCAGCACTCTTTTTTTCGATGAGTTTTTGTTCTTGAATTAAGTTTTTTTCTGCCAAAAACACATCATATTTTCCCGAATATTTTCTAATTTCGCCATAATCAATGTCCAGAATATAATCCGCCAAATCATTGATAAACCCAACATCATGAGAAATAAATAACGTTAGCCCTTTAAATTCATGTTTTAAAAATTGCACCAACCACTGAATGGAGGCAATATCCAAATGGTTGGTGGGTTCATCCAATAATAGAATCGATGGATTTTGAAATAAGGTTTGCGCCAAAAGCACGCGTAATTTGTATCCACCAGACAGGGCTTTTAAAGGTTTTTGATGGTATTCAGGCGGAATACCAAGCCCTGTAAGTATGGTCTCAATTTGGCCTGATGCATTGTAACCATCTTCATGCATGATGATTTCTTCAATTTCTGAAAATCGAAAACCTTGCAGATCAGTCCATTCATCACACAACAATAGTGTATCTTTTTCTTGTATGGCCATCCAAAGTGCTGCTTTTCCTTGCATGACGATGTCATGAATGGGGGTGTCTTCATAGCGAAATTGATCTTGCTTTAACCAGCCAATGCTTGCATCTTTAGGGATGATGATGTTGCCATCGGTGGCGTCTTCTTCACCGGTCATGAGTTTAAAAAAAGTCGATTTGCCACAGCCATTCGCGCCAACCAATGCATAGGTCGTGTTGGTATTGAGGGTTAAATTGACTTCGCAAAACAATAGTTTTTGACCATAAGTCATGCTTAATTGATTGATGGCAATCATTTTATAGTGCTTCGATGATGTTTTGTTGGTGCATGAGTTTTTCCTTGGTTTGTTGGGCCTGAAGCAATTTGTCTTTTTCTTTTTGAATAATGTCCAGCGGTGCCTTGTTGATGAAGGTTGGTTGATTTAATTTGGTGTCTAAATAGGTGATGTCCTGATTGAGTTTTTGAATTTCTTTGGTCAACCGAGACAACTCTGCTTCTTTATCAACAACGCCTGCCATGGGGATTAAGAGCTCAATGTCATCGACAATAGCCGTTGCAGATGCTGGAGCTTTGGCCTCTTGGTCCAACCATTGAATGTCATCAAGTTTGCTTAAGATCATGAATGTGCGCCAATATTTTTCAAATTGCGTTTGAACATGAGGCGTTGCATTTCTGACATAAAGCGTTATTTTCTTTCCTGGACTAATGCCGATTTCACTTCGAATGGTGCGAATGGCTTGAATAATTTTTTTAAGCCAAGCAATTTCTTGTTCAATGGGCTCATCGATGAACTCCTCTTCCATTTCTGGATAATGGCTTAGCATGATCGATGGACTAGATTCGGTGGTCAATTTGATGGTTTTTTGCCAAATTTCTTCGGTGATGAACGGCATGATGGGATGAAGAAGTTTTAGTATTTGATTCAACACGTGAATCAGCGTTCTTCTGGTGCCACGTTTTAGTGGTGCAAGGGCTGTGTCATCATGCAAAATGGCTTTAGATAATTCCAAATACCAATCACAATATTCATACCAGACAAATTCGTACAATGTTTGTGCCAATAAATCAAAGCGGTATTGATTGATGTGAAGATGGGCCTCTGTGATGGTGTGTTGTAATGCTGATAAAATCCATCGATCTGCTGGACTGTATTGAAAGGCGCCATCACCAAAATCAATTTGTTCTTCGTCGGTATTGAGTAAAACATAGCGCGCAGCGTTCCATAATTTATTACAAAAATTTCGGTAACCTTCTACACGCGCCATGTCAAAGCGAACCGTGCGTGCATTGGATGATAATGAACAAAACGTAAAACGCAGCGCATCAGCACCAAATGGGCGAATACCATCTGGATATTGTTTTTGGGTGGCTTTCTTGATGTTGTCTTTCACCGAGTCCAACACCAAATCTTTGGTTCTTTTGTCAATCAGACGTGCCAGATCAATCCCATCAATGATGTCGATGGGATCTAGGACATTGCCTTTGGATTTAGACATTTTTTTGCCTTCATGATCGCAAATCAAACCCGTAATCACGATTTCTTTGAATGGAATTTTGCCTGTGAATTTCAAAGCCATCATGATCATGCGTGCGACCCAAAAGAAAATAATGTCAAATCCAGTAAATAAGACATTGGTTGGGTAAAATTGCTCAAAATCCGGTGTTTGATTGGGCCAGCCCAAGCTTGAAAAAGGCCATAGTGCTGATGAAAACCATGTGTCTAAAACATCTTCGTCTTGTTTTAATGCAATGCTGGCGTCGATTTTATGATTGAATCGGATTTCTTCTTCACTATTGCCAACATAGATATTGCCGTGATTGTCATACCATGCGGGAATTCGATGTCCCCACCAAAGTTGACGACTGATGCACCAATCTTCGATGTTTTCCATCCATTGAAAATAGGTTTTACTCCAGTTTTCTGGGACAAAACGAATTTGACCTTGTTTGACGGCGTCAATGGCAGGTTCTGCCAAGGGTTTGATTTTGACATACCATTGCTCAGTGAGTAAAGGCTCAATGATGGCATTGGATTTTTCGCCACGGGGTATTTTTAAAAGATGAGGTTCGGTTTTTACCAGAAAATCCAGTGCTGTTAATTTTTGTAGGATGTGTTCTCGTGCAACAAATCGATCTTGACCTTGATAATCCAGCGGCGCGTTTTTATTGATGGTGCCTTTTTTGGTGAAAATATTGATGATGGGCAAGTCATGGCGTTTGCCGAGTTCATAATCATTGAAATCATGCGCCGGCGTGATTTTGACACAACCACTACCAAAAGTTTCATCCACATAGGCATCAGCAATAATGGGAATGGTTCGGTCACATAAGGGAAGTTGAACCATCTTTCCAATGAGGTGTTGGTACCGTGTGTCGTTGGGATGCACCGCAACAGCAACATCGCCAAGCATGGTTTCAGGACGAGTGGTGGCAATAATTAATGATTCTTTCCCATCAACCAAAGGATATCGAATGTGCCATAAATGACCATTGGTTTCTTCAGAGATGACCTCGAGATCAGAAATTGCGGTACCGAGTTTGGGATCCCAGTTGACCAATCGTGTACCTCGATAAATCAGTCCTTCTTCGTATAATTGAATAAAGACTTTTTGTACCGCAGCAGATAGACCTTCATCCATGGTAAAGCGCTCTCTAGACCAATCAGGCGATGCGCCAAGACGACGCATTTGCTGCGTGATTTGGTTGCCGGATTGTTCCTTCCATTCAAAAACGCGTGCGATAAAGTCTTCACGAGTCATTTCTTTTCGGGATAAACCAAGGCGTGTCAATTGACCTTCCACCACCAATTGGGTGGAGATACCCGCATGATCTGTACCTGGTTGCCATAGGGTTTTTTGACCCATCATGCGTTGGTAGCGAATTAAAATATCGATGAGGGTGTGTTGAAAACCATGTCCCATGTGTAAACTGCCGGTTACATTGGGCGGGGGTAGCATGATGCAAAAAGGATGACCATCGCCACGCGGTTCAAAATAGTGTTGTTGCTCCCATTTTTTATAGCAAGCAGATTCAATGGCCTCTGGCGTGTAGGTTTTGTCCATCATCATACCCCTGTCAAGATAAAGTGCTGCATTTTAGCATACTTGATGCCTGTAAATCAGCAACCAACTCTATTTTTATCTTTAGAATTTTAGTACCATTAAAGATCAAAT
This sequence comes from uncultured Legionellaceae bacterium, assembly GCA_903887975.1. Classification (GTDB taxonomy): domain Bacteria; phylum Pseudomonadota; class Gammaproteobacteria; order Legionellales; family Legionellaceae; genus CAISSD01. The sequence goes on from CAISSD010000297.1 coordinate 5,367, forward strand.
CATTCTGCAGGACAATCAACATGTTTCGAGGCAGTATGGTGGCGTTGGTGACGCCATTTATTGATCATAAAATTGACGAAGACAAGCTTCGGGGATTGGTTGATGTGCATATCCATGCAAAAACCCAAGCATTGGTCGTTGCAGGGACAACCGGTGAAGCGGGTACTTTATCCTGGGATGAAAAATTACACATTATTAAAATTGTCGTCGATGAAGCGCGCGAACGAATTCCTGTGATTGCCGGGACTGGTTTGAATGCAACCCAAGATTGTTTGCGTTTAACGCAAGAGGCCATGGCTTTGGGCGTTCATGCGGCACTCATCATGACACCTGCCTATATTCGTCCAACACAAGAAGGTTTGTTCCAACATTACAGTCAAATCGCCAAACAAGTGGCATTACCCATTATTCTCTATAACGTACCTGGACGAACAGGTTGTGATTTATTGCCAGAAACCGTTGGCCGCTTGTCGAGTATTTCAAATATTATTGGTGTCAAAGAAGCGGTTGCTGATTTAGATCGCCTAAAGGCGCTTTTAAAATACAGCGATGGTCGTGTGGATGTTTTTGGTGGTGATGATGCAATGTGTGCTGAGTGGATGTTGCAAGGTGCCAAAGGTGTGATTTCGGTGACGGCAAATGTTGCGCCACTTCTTATGGTGCAATTGTCGGAACTAGCGCTAAAGGGTGATAAAAAAGCGTGTTTGTCATTGCAGAAAAAATTGATGCCCTTGCATCACATGATGTTTGTGGAGTCCAATCCCATTCCTGTTAAATGGGCATTGGGAAAAATGGGCTACATCAGTAGTGAAATGCGGTTACCACTGTTGCCGTTATCATCAAATCATCATGTAGAGATGATTGATGCACTTAAAAAATTAGATTTAATATAAAGAGGATGTTCAAGGTGAAGACTTATGTTTTTTTGTTGTTTGTGGTATTGGGTTTACAATCGTGCACGGCACCTTATTCCACAAGCGCGAGTCAGCAGTATCTTAAAAGTCGTCATGGGGCTCCGTTGGTGGCGCCTCCACCGCTTGGAACCAATAATTTAAGTACTTTTTATGTGTTGCCCACACAACACAAAACCACAGTGGATGCGAGTATTGTACCGCCCACGGATGATTAAATTCGAGGATCGATATGGAGTTTAGAGCCAAGGAACTGGCATTGATTCAATCGCTTTCCAAGCGAATTGTTGAAGCCCAACGAAAGATTCGCATTCTTGATGCCATCAAATGGGATGATGGCATTAAACAAGATTTTTTTCGAAACAAAGCCCAAAAATTGCCCTGTGTTGATGAAGCCTATTATCAAAATAGGCCATTACCGTTTCGTGTTGATGAAAAAAATGATGAATTTCGTTCTATTTTGCGGGATGCTGAGCATGGTTTGGGTCAATATTCTCCAGTTGTGCGTTTGATAAAACGACAGTGTGATGAATACATTCGTGCGGTGATGATGCTTCAAGCTCGTGGGACGCCATTGTTTTGTGAGTTATCGCAAGAGCTTTATGGTTGTCCTGGGGATGCTTTTTATGCAGGCGGGCCGAGATTATCTGAATTGGGTAATTTGTTGTTTGATGTGCTGACCAGTTTGGATGTCCAATTACAATCAGAAGCGGATGTTAAAAAATACAGTGCTGAAGAAGCACAAGTGTTGTTGCAAACGCGTTTGAGTCAGTTTTTTTTGCAACATCCAGGAAAAGTGACCGTTATTGTCAGTGATGATATGCTGGCGGATGCAGCTGCTGGTGCGGATACCATTAAACTCAGTCAAAAGGCCATGTTTAGTGAGCGCGATCTCAAATATTTGGAGGTTCATGAAGGGTGGGTTCATGTGGGGACCACGTTAAATGGCGGTATGCAGCCCTATTGTTCCTTTTTATCCAAAGGCACACCAACCTGTAGTGTGATTCAAGAAGGCTTGGCGGTGATTACAGAGGTATTTAATTTTACGTCTTATCCCGCACGTATGCGAAAAATCACCAATCGAGTGATTGCGCTTGATAAAGTCACACAAGGGGCTAATTTTTTAGATATTTATCATTATTTTATGAGTTGTGGGTTGAATGAAGAAGACAGCTATAACCATTGCGTGCGGGTATTTCGGGGCAGTACGCCAACAGGCGGCCCATTTACCAAAGATTTGTCTTATGCCAAAGGGTTTGTGTTGGTTTATAATTTTATTCGCTCAGCCATTGCTCAGCATCGAGTGGATGCAATCCCTTTGTTGTTCAGTGGTAAATTGGTGTTGAATGATTTGCCTATATTAAAAGAACTCAAACAATCGGATTTATTGATTGATCCGATTTATTTACCATCACCGTTTCGCGATCTATCGGCATTGAGTGCGTGGATGAGTTTTTCTTTGTTTCTGAATAAATTTGATTTGGATGAAATCCAGAAGAATTTTAAGTCTTTGTTGTATTAAATCGAATTCAGCCGATTAATATGGTGAAAAATGGTGGCCAGAGGCAGAATCGAACTGCCGACACGAGGATTTTCAGTCCTATAGCAAGGTTGCTTTTGCAAAGCTATATACAACTAAGACACCAATAACATCTGCGGACATACTCAATGACAGAGTATTACCGTTCTTTGAGCAGCATGAATTACCTATGTTACGCATTTTAACCGATCGTGGTACAGAGTATTGCGGTAGAGTAGATCAACATGATTATCAGCTTTATTTAGCTATTAATGACATAGACATCTTATGCCGGTCATTTCAAAAAAAACATGAATTCGATCACTCGTCCATGTAGGGATGCCTGAACCGAAAAAATCCTGATCTTCCGTCCATATTGGGCTATTGAGTGTCAACGCCGTTGCAACTACCGGCCAATCTTGAACGTCACGGCTTTTAATGCGAAGGCGCGCTTCCTCCGCAGACTCTTTGTAAACGGTTTCATCTACAACGTGTAAAAGGCATTCAAGGCTAGAAAGCAGCGTTAACGCAGGCTCAACGGGAAGTGATCGCTTCTCAAAAAGCATAGGTAAATATTTTTGAGCATCTGCCATACAAACATCCGGGGTGAAAAAATCGACCGTTTCACTATAAGTTGTCATTAATGTTCGGACTCTATTGCCTAATACCGCACGAATAAGAATATTTGCATCCAAGACTAAAATACGAGCAACCATTATTTTTGTCCTTCTCGCAATGCGCGGAATTCAAGAAACAATTCATCTTCCGATACGCCATGAGAAACCAGTAGCTTTTCAAGCGCAAGGGCGGCCTGCTTTAAATAATCAATTTCGGCTTTTTCTATATGGTGACGCGTAGGAATGTAATAACCGACCGTTTCACCATGACGTGTAATTGCCACAGGCACAGATGTTAATATATATTGAGGCAAATGTGCACGAAACTCACGCACACCTACTTTTAGAACGGTAGCATTCATAAATGACAACCTTTAATTTGTGTACTCATAAGTACACAATAGCAGTGATTCTTCGCATTGTCAAAAAATTATAACATGTTAGATGAATGATAATCCATGACCTGTACGCGCGCGCGAAACGTCTTCAAATTGAAGTGATAATCGAAACTATTTCACACTATGCTATATAGCAGACGTTCAGAAAACGCGGTTACAAACCCAGGTGATCCAATCTTTGTATGTTAAAACGTGATGCATCCATTTCTGCCTTCCAAAAAGCAGTAATAGATCA
>CAISSD010000298.1 GCA_903887975.1 uncultured Legionellaceae bacterium
CACATTAAGTTTCTTTATCGGGCGGAATATCCAAAATTCGAAGCGATGCTTCCATCACTTTAGAAAACAAAGGTGCTGCGACTGCTGCGCCATAGTAACCCGATCGGGTAGGCTCATGGATGACCACGGCCACAATCAATCGAGGTTTTGAAACCGGTGCAAGACCCACAAAGCTCCCAATGTATCGATGTGCATCATAACCTTTTTTGCCCGCAATTCTTGCTGTTCCAGTTTTTCCAGCCACGCGATATCCCGAAACAGAAGCAGAAACACCCGTGCCACCGGATACCACCGCCTCCATCATGGTTAACATTTGTTGTGCAACTGCGGGTTGTATCACCCGTGTTGTCGTCTGTTCATATTGATTGTGAATCAGTGTAATCGGCAACAACATTCCTTGATTGGCAAAAATCAAGTAACTTTTAGCCAATTGCAACGCATTAACCGACATTCCGTAACCAAACGCCAACGTTGCCAAAACAAAAGGATTGGCATCCGCAACATTCACCAAAGTTCCATCAGCCTCACCAGGATAGCCACTCTCCGTACGCTGACCAATACCTGCTTTCATCAGCACATTGATCAAATCATCTGCAGGACGTGTCAACACCATTTTGGAAACACCCACGTTGCTTGAATGTTGCAATACCCCTGTCACATCCAAAACACCATAATTATGTACATCACGAATGGTGTGACCATGTACAATCATCCAACTTGGCCGTGTATCAATAATGGTTTTGGGTGTAAAACCACCGCTTTCCAATGCGCTGGCAATGCTAAAAGGCTTCATCACTGAACCAGGTTCAAACAAATCGGTAATGGCTTTGTTACGATATCGATCTAAAGGATAACGACTGCGAATGTTGGGATTAAACGATGGATAATTGGCAACGGCCAAAATCTCTCCTTGTGTGGTATCCAACACCACCACCGAGCCAAATTTAGCACCGAAATGATCCACCACAGCTTTTAACTCATGATAGGCAAAAAATTGGATACGGCGGTCTATGCTTAATTGCAACAGATGTCCGGGACGAGGTTGTTTGGTGATACCCAGATCGCGAATCACGCGTCCCATTCTATCTTTAACCACACGTTTTTTACCACTCTCTCCCATCAACCAATCTTGATAAGCAAGCTCCAAGCCTTCTATGCCATCATCATCAATATTGGTGAATCCCAGAAGTTGCGCCATGCTATCGGCTTCAGGATAAAAACGTTGATACTCTTGCTGAAAATAAAGGCCTTGAATTTTTAAGTCGGCTATTTTTTTAGCCTGCATGGGTGTCAAACGACGTTTTAAGTACAAAAACTCGCGATTTTGTGCCTGTTTGAGTTTTTGCATCAAGTCTTTGGGTTTTAAAGACAAGAGGCCTGCCAAATCACGCGTTTTCTTTTGAGTTAACACCAAGGTTTTGGGGTTGACCCACAAAGACTGAACCGGCGTGCTGATGGCAAGTGGCACCCCTTCACGGTCAACAATCATCCCGCGATAAGCGGGAATATCAATAACACGAAGACTTCGAGCATTCCCTTGGCCTTGCAAAAAGCTTCGATGCAAGACCGTTAAATCCAACATTCGCCAAATTAAAGCAACCAATATCAATAGAAAAAAAAATGAAATCACCAACCAGCGACATTTATGCTGAAACAAATTCATCTTGTATTGAAAACAAACGATTGGTTCTTAAAAGGCAAATGCATGTGTAATTTAACCTTCGCCATTTGCTCAACCCTGCCTGGTGTGGCAAGACTGGCTTGCTCCAAAAGCAATTGGCCCCAACGAACTTCAAGCTGATGTCCTTGTTGCTCTGCCAACTGTAATTGATCCAACGTTACACGTTGCAAATTAATCACATACACCACCATAATGGCAGAAGCCAAAACCATAAGCATCAAGACCGTTTGTAAAAAAACGGGGTACGTGAACTTCATTTTGGTCAGTTCCCCATGAAAAAGACTACTTTGATTGATCGCCTTAGCTGCAGCATTCATGCTATTTTCTCTCCTATTCTAAGTACAGCGCTTCGACAACGTTCGTTTTCACTAAGTTCTAAAATCTTTGGTTTAACTGCTTTTCCAATGCGTTTAAAATGTGTTTTTGTATCACTTGCCCGAACCGGAACACTTCTTGGAAGAACCACACCGGTTTCTTCATCACGCATAAAATGCTTCACAATCCTGTCTTCAAGCGAATGAAAGCTAATCACCACCAAACGTCCGCCCTTTGCCAAAACCGACACACAAGCTGGTAAACCCTTTTTTAAATCGTTTAACTCTTGATTGACATGAATGCGAATCGCCTGAAAAACACGCGTTGCTGGATGTTTGTGTTTTTCCCATTTTGGATTCGCAACTTTAACAATCTCGGCCAATCTTTTGGTGTTCATAATCGGGGCTTCTAAACGTGCTGCAACAATGGCTTTTGCAATTCGCCCCGCAAAACGCTCTTCACCATACTCTTTAAACACCAAAGCCATCTCTTCGGCCTTGGCATGGTTTACAAAATCAGCCGCATTAAAGCCTTTGGTTTGATCCATGCGCATGTCCAATGGCCCATCATGCATGAAACTAAATCCTCTTTGGGCATCGTCTAATTGAGGGGATGACACCCCCAAATCCAACAAAACACCGTTGATGCGGCCACAAATACCCAAAGATTGGGTCATATCAACCACATCAGCAAACGAACCCTGCATGATGAAAACGCGCGAATCTCTTGCAAACTGTGCGCGAGCATGCTCAATCGCCGTTTGGTCTTTATCAATCACCAACACGCGACCATCGTCGTTCATGTGATGAAGCAACGCCATGGTGTGTCCACCTCGACCAAATGTTCCATCCACATAAATGCCATCAGGCTTTATGTTTAAGGCCTCTATGGCTTCTTGCAACAACACCGACTGATGCATCAATTTCACCTACAAAGAAAATACTTTCATTTCATCAGGCAACTCGTGCTTGGTGGTTGCCTCCATGGCAAGCCACGCTTCACGACGTTTAGACCAAATGTCCTCATTCCATACTTCAAATTTATTGCCTTGCCCAACCATAACAACGCGTTTGTCCAACTGGGCATAATCACGCAACAACGAAGGCAACAACAACCGACCTTGTTGATCCACATCCACATCCGAGGCATGGCCAATCAGTAGTCGTTGAATTCGTCTGGCTGCTTCATTAAAGCTTGGCAAGCGCTGTAGGTTTTCCTCAATAATCTTCCATTCACATAAGGGATAGAGCAACAAACATGTTTCTTCGGTATCAATGGTCACCACCAAAGCAGTCCCCAGCGCTTCACGCGCTTTGGTTGGCACTGATAGACGGCCTTTGCCGTCTAATGTAATGGCATTGATTCCTCGAAACATACCACTCCCACTATTTTCCACTTTTTTGGTATTTTAAACCACTTTATTACACTATAGAAACACTTTTAAGGTATCGTCAAGGAAAAAATGACACTTTTGTTAAAAATAGTGCTTTTTGTGTGGGAAGGAGGAAATGGGCTCTAAAATTTCTTTGGCTGTTATGTATTTAATTCAGTTCAATGGCAATTTTTAACCCATGCAACACCAAATCCGGTAAATGGACATCATAAAGATGATGTTGCTCAAAGAGTGCCGCAAATCCTCCGGTTGCAATCACTTTGACCTCAAGTCCATTAAAAACCTCATGCTTGATGCGGGCAATCAATTCTCGTGTTGCGCCCAAAGCACCATAAAAAACCCCTGATTGAATACTCTCAATGGTCGAGCGACCCAAAACATGCTCCATTTTTACAATTTCAACTGAAGGTAATTTAGCAGTATTTTGAGACAAAGCTTCTGTGAATAAACGCACACCCGGTAAAATTGCACCCCCCATGTATGCTTTTTCAGCAGTGATGGCACAAAAGGTGGTCGCGGTTCCAAAATCGATGATGATGAGATTTTGTTGGGCAAACAAATGTGTGGCAGCAATCGCATTGGCAATTCTATCCGAACCAACTTCCAATGGATTTCGATATTTGATGTTCATTCCCGTTTTAACACCGGCTTGCAAAAAAAACGGCTCAATTGAAAAATACTTAAGGCACGCCGCACGCAATGAATAATCCAATGGTGGCACCACCGAGCAAATGGCAATACGCTCAATTTTTTCTGGCATACAACCGTTTTCACGCAAGACGTGTTTTAAAAAAATACCCATTTCATCTGAAGTACTCACCTTTGAAGTATGTCGAAAACGTACCCCAATAACATCATCGATAAAAACTCCGCCATAAATATGCGAATTACCCACATCAATGCACAACATCATTTACGGGCACTCCCCAATATGCTTTTCAGGTAAAAACAAATGTAAATCATCCGTGACCACGGCAGATAAATCAATCTCCAAATCAGGCGCCACTTCACACTCTAGATTAGCCATGTACCGTTCTGCCACAGCCTCAGTGGCACAAACGGCCAATACGGTTTGATGCTCGTGGTGGTATTCAAACGCATTTAAACAACGTTGACATAAAATAGTAATGTTGCCCTGGGTTTTAATATTTAATTCATAATAATCTTTACAATGAGTGACGTGATACGCACACGAAATATGACAAGATTCAACCACTTGTACAGGTAGGCGATCGGATAAATCCAAAACCACCGATTGCGGGTTTTGCCTCTTTGCAGCTGTTTTGATACAAATGTTCATGGCCAATCTCGTACCTATTTTTTAAGTACGATAGAATAACTTGCAAAATCAAATGCGTCTATGGGTTTATTTTTTGTCATGGTCACATTGGACTTATTTGCATGCATGCGCTGGCATAATGAATCATACATCGTTAAAATTTCAAGGTAGCTATGGCAAATTTAAGCTTACGAC
>CAISSD010000299.1 GCA_903887975.1 uncultured Legionellaceae bacterium
GCATTTGATTTTACGCTGAATCATTATGGGAAACCGGAGCTTTCACATCCAACAAATATTCAATTTAATTTAAGTCATTCCAAAAATTGGGCATTATTGGCTGTAGGACAGAATACGCCTGTTGGTGTTGATTTAGAGTTTTTTTCTGGTCGTGAATATATGGGTCTTGCTGAGCAAATGTTTTCTAAAACAGAAATCAACCATCTGAAAAACACCCCAGCATCACAACAAGCCTTGGTTTTTTTTAACATCTGGGCCCAAAAAGAAGCCTTTATCAAAGCTTGTGGTATGGGATTGTCCTATGATACCAGTACTTTTTCTGTCCCTGTTTTAAGCACGACCCCCATTCAAGTGTTTGATGAAAAACATCAAAAAACATGGGTGTTACAATCATTCATGCCCAGAATTTGTTGTGCTGCTGCGTTATGTTACGAGCCCAGCGTTCAGCACATCCATCAAATCAATCTCTCGAGCAATGATGTTTTGAACATGATGAATGAGTTCATCCATGCTTGATGTTCATCATATTAAAACCCTGCTTGCCGAAATTATGCCTTATCCTGCGCCCGATTTATTGCTTTATCAAAGCATTGACTCAACCCATGATTTTTTAAAAACGCGCGACATCGACGCCCTGTGTATTGCAGAAACACAAACCGCAGGACGTGGTCGACTGGGTCGGCAATGGCACTCACCTTTTGGGGAAAACATCTATTGTTCTTGGCGTATGCCTTGGCAAAAAAGCATCCATGAGTCGGGTTGTTTAAGTCTTTTGGTGGGCGTCTCTGTTTTAAAAATGCTGACTCATTTGGGTGTTGGCGTGCCCATCAAACTCAAATGGCCCAACGATTTAATGTTTTTGCACCAAAAATTAGGCGGAATTTTAATTGAATTGATTCATGATGAAGCCATCATCATAAGTCTAGGCTTGAACATCAACAGCGACCCACAAAACAGTACCAGCATCAATAGACCATGGTGTTCTTTGTATTCAATCACCCAAAAAAAATGGGACAGAAATGTGCTGATGGCCCATTTCATTCATCAATTAAATCAAGATTTGTCTGTTTTTATTCAAGAAGGTTTTGAATCATTCAAAAATATTTGGAAGGATCATGATTATTTATACCAAAAATCGGTCATCTTAAGCCGGGGATCAAAAATTATCTCTGGAAAAGCATTGGGCATTGATGCTGAAGGTCAACTTGAGGTGATTGAGGATGATGGGACAATACATCATTTTTCATCGGGAGAAGTGACTTTAAGTTTGTAAAATTACGGATGCCTGTGAACACCCGTAATCAAGTGGAAGACCATGAAGGATTATCTTAGATAAACAAAAAATTATACGACTTCTTCAACATCAGCGCCTACTTTTTCTTGCTGAATTCTTAAATAAATTTCTTCACGGTGTACAGATACATCTTTAGGTGCATTAATGCCCAAACGCACTTGGTTGCCCTTGACACCCAATACGGTAATGTTCACATCATCACCAATAATTAACGTTTCACCAATACGTCTCGTTAAAATCAACATAATTAAATCTCCCTAATAACATCGCGTTTTGAGACACAAGAATCAATATGTTAAAAAAAAATTCTTAGCGCTCTTTATCATTATACACTTGGACAAAATATAGCCATCAAGAATAACCAACTATTATTGTACAAAACAAAACTTAATGCAACCTTAAGAGATACAAATTAATCAAATTTTATCAGGACGCCCTGATTGAAACTGCTCAGCAAGCAAAACCACCGGTGTATAGGCAACAACAAAGCCCAACCAACCGGGTATGCGGCCAAGACCAACCCAAACAGCAAAAGGCCATAACCACAAAATATTTAAGACCAAAACACCGAGGGTCACGCCCATATGATTCTTAAAAACACGAGCCGCTTTTTGATACGCATGCGAACAATGTGCTTGATGAATCTTCTCGCCCCTTAACCATCGATGCAACAATGTCATTGTGGCATCCACCACAAAAACACTTAAAAAAATCAACCAACTCCACAACAACACGGGTTTTAAAAGCGCCGATTGCAAAGCCAAAACGCCAAGCATCAATCCCAAAAAACCACTACCCACATCGCCCATAAAAATCCGTGCTGTAGGCACATTCCAATACAAAAAACCACCAACAACCGATCCAAGCAATAATGGCAAGACGATCAAATTCAGAAAGCCACAACAATAATACAATACGACTGCGCCCAAACACACAAAAATGGCCTCCATCGCCGCAAGACCATCAATCCCATCCATAAAATTGTAGGCATTCAACAACCACATCAATGCCAAGGCTGCAAAAACATCAAGCATCCAATTGGCATTTAAAACATAAATACCCAATTCAATAACTGGCGCCCCGCCCAAACCATACAAAACCATCGCCACAGAAAAAAATTGGGCCACCAATCGCCAGTAAAAAGGCAACGTGTACTTATCATCTAAAAAGCCGACCAAAGCCACCAAAAAACCCGCTGAAAAAACCATCAACAATGCCAGATGATCTAGCGTTGAGGGCACGAACCAGAGTAAGGTCAAAAAAACCACAACAAAAACAACACCGCCACCTCGAGGCACCGGGATGGTGTGAGAACTTCGTTCGTTGGGGGTATCTACTATATCGTGTTGGATGGCATAATCACGGAACAACTTTGTCATGCAACATGATAAAAAAAACACCGCACTTGCAACAACAAAAACATAAACGTTCAATACATGCATCATAAAAATAAACGACGACAACCATCATAGCATGAGAAAAAATAGTTTTAAATAGGATTTTACGAAGGTGAAATCATTTCATCATTGGATTCAAATGCCACAGTCTCAGGCATTGAAAATGCCGAATCAACCGCTTTACTTGTCAAAAGAGGGATCAGTTGTCGAACTTTTTGGGTGGTATCCATAAAATCTTGTAAACTTTTTGTTAACCCTTGATGAATCGAGGTGATTTCGTCACCGATTTGCTGTTTGTCAATTTTGGTGTCTTGTTGTAATGCTTCCATAATCAACACTTTAATGAATTCATCACGTTGCGCCAGATCTTCAAAATGCTTATATTTTTCAAGCAAATCTTTAGTCAACGCCTCAAGTTCAATCCGCGATGGATTTCGATGATGTGATTCATCCGATTCAGAAAAAGGCAGCTCTTCAGGAATATTTAACATTAGAGAGCGAACATGAATGTACAAATCTTCTGCTTTTTGACTTGTGATGTCGTTCTTAAGACAATCCAAAAACAACGGGAATGCAGCATTTTTCGTAACATCTTTATGAACAACGCCGATAAGCAATGCACGCATGATGTTTTCATAACTATTGGCGGCCACAATCAGCTCCA
>CAISSD010000300.1 GCA_903887975.1 uncultured Legionellaceae bacterium
ACCAACACCAACACCACCATTGAAACAGGTGCTGCAATTTTATCGGCTTGATACAAATCTTTTTGTGTTTGCTGGTTCATGGCTTCCATAAAAACCGGATCGCCACCAAGTTTCAGTGTCATGTGTTTTGGCGTGATGATGTCATGTTTTAATCGCTTTAATAACGCCGCAGACAATGGCTTTGTCCCTTTAAAAACAATCAATGCATAAGCAGTATGTCCATCTTTGGAAATTTGTGTGGTGGCATCCTTGGGGTAAATCACATCGTGCGCGATGGGAAAATGTTTTAGATGCGCCAAGGATTGTTTGATTTTTTCATGATACTCGTCATGACTCGCCAACAAATGAGCACTATGATAAAGCACCATGATTTGATTTTTATTTGAAAACCCAAGCGTTTCATCCAGATGCTTAAGTGTTTTCGTGCTTTCTGCCTCTTCATTCACAAAGCCCGTGGATTGAAAAGGCGTTAACAATTGTGGCAACAATGGCAAACATAAGCCAAAAATCGCCAAAAAAAAGACGACAATAACCAACCGACCTTGATGAATCCACTCGCCCAAACGATAAAAACAAGTATGTTTCATGCGTGACGTCGCTTTGCGATTGAGTCTATATATTGAGTGTAGACCATGAATCGTCAACCAACAATGCTATAGCCTGCATCCACAAACAAGGTATGTCCTTTGATCATTTTTGCCTCAGGCAAGCACAACAAATAAACCGCATCCGCAACATCATCAGGCGTTAATGGTGATTGCGCCAAAGAATGTGCTTGGTACTCCTGCAACAATTGCTCTCGATTGGGAAAATATTTCAAAGCATCGGTATCCACAACCCCTGCCGAAATCGTATTCACACTGATGTCATCAACCGCCAACTCTAAATTCCAAGAACGAACCAAGGCTTCAAGAGCGGCTTTGGATGCACCAATAAAGGCATAATTGGGAATGGCGCGTTGCGCACCCAAACTTGATAAAGCAATAACACGGGCACCTCGAGGCATTAATGCACGCCCTTCAACAATCAAATGATTCAATGCCAAAGCATTGGTTTCCATACACCAGCGCCAATGTTTGGTCGACATCTGCATGGCGGGCTTTAAAACCCCGCTGGCGGCGTTACTCACCAACACATCAAGCGATGGAAAATGCTGACGAAAAGCAGCGAACAGCTCTTTAACCGAAGCCGCATCGGCAACATTGGTTTGAAACGCATGAGCCTGACGCCCCATGGCTCGGATCTCTTGAACCAGTGCTTCGGCTTCTTCAGAGCTACTGTAATAAACAATCGCAACATCACTGCCCGCTTTTGCCAATTTTAAAGCAGAAGCCCGACCAATACCCTTCGCCCCACCGGTGATTAATGAAACTTTATGCAACAATGGATAAAACATTTAGAACACGACCTGTGAAAAAAATTTGAGTTTATCATGGCTATAATCTTGGGTATACTCAAGAAGGTTAAAAATATCTGAACTAATCTGGATGAAATCGCTGAATCATCAACGAAGAAATCATTCGATAATGGGCATCATTTACAGTGATCAATGTTTCGCCATAAACATTAGCCGTTGCAGCAATCAGTGCATCAACCATACGAAGCCCATGACTTAAACTGAAAAGCTCAAGAAAATAAATAGCCCTATAGGTATTCTCCATTCATTATGATAGTATCAATTCGACTTATTGAATTTAATGAACATCATGCATGCTTTAGAAATAAAACAATTACGTAAAGTCTATGGTAATGGCGTCGAAGCCTTAAAAGGCATTGATCTCAAGGTCAAGCAAGGCGATTTCTTTGCATTATTAGGTGCCAATGGGGCTGGAAAATCCACCACCATTGGTGTGATTTCAACACTATTAACCAAAACCTCAGGCACCATTAAAGTCAATGGTTTTGATCTTGATGAACAACAAGAACAAGCCAAAACAAGCCTGGGCCTTGTGCCACAGGAAATCAATCTTAGTGTCTTTGATACCTGTAAGCGTATTTTACTTTATCAAGCAGGCTATTATGGCATCCCCAGAAAACTCGCTGCACCAAAAGTCAATGCATTACTAAAGCAACTGGGTCTATGGGAAAAAAGAAACACCATTGTTCGTTCTTTATCGGGTGGCATGAAACGACGACTCATGATTGCCAGAGCCTTGGTTCATGCACCAAAATTATTAATCTTGGATGAACCCACCGCCGGTGTTGATGTGGAAATTCGCCAAAGTTTGTGGGTACTGCTAAAGCAACTCAATGAACAAGGCACCACCATCATCTTAACCACCCACTATTTAGAAGAAGCCGAACAACTTTGTAAAAACATCGCCATCATTCATCAAGGCAACATCATCAAAAACACGTCCATGCGCGATTTGCTTGCAACCTTGCATCATCAAACGTTTGTGTTTACAACCCAAGAGCCCATCAACAACCATACCATCAACACTTTGGGTGGCGTGGTGGTGGATGATCATAATTTTGAATTACGTTTAGAGCATGATGAATCACTCAATGGTGTTTTTGAATCATTTAGTCAAAACAACATTTTAATCAGCAGCATGCGCAACAAAACCAACCGATTGGAAGAACTTTTTATGGATCTGATTCGCCATGTCGACTAAAAACATTAAAGCAACTTTATGGCAACTCCAATGGATAGGTTTAACCACCCTGGTACGACGTGAGTGGGTTCGTATGTATAAACTCCACACCCAAGTATTTTTACCACCCGTCATCACCACATTTTTGTATTTGGTGATTTTTGGCACCATCATGACTCAACGCATTGGTAGCATTCAAGGAAGCTCCTACACTTCATTCATCGCACCTGGTCTTATCATCATGACCGTCATCAGCAATGCTTACATGAATGTTTCTTCCTCCATGTTTTTACTTCGATTTCAAAAAAGCATCGAAGAGCTTTTGGTAAGCCCCATGCATCCTGGTATTATTTTACTGGGTTTTTGTATCGGGGGTATCTTAAGAGGCTTGGTCGTGGCACTTTTAGTGATGATGGTGTTTGGTTTTTTTGATACCATTCCTTGGATGCAACTGC
>CAISSD010000301.1 GCA_903887975.1 uncultured Legionellaceae bacterium
CATCACCTGTCACCAATCGCCTAAAAAACTTCCCAGCCGATTCATTCGGATGAATGTGGTAAATACCCGCTTTTAAATGCAGTGCATAACCACCATAAGACAACAACCACACATAAGGTTTTTCATAAGGGATGAGATGCGCCAGATACAACTGATGCACCAATGCCGTGGCTGAGGTTGAAGGTTTGACCTCCATCACAAAACCTGATGGATTGGACGTTAGTGGTCGATAAAAAAAAAGATTTAAAGGACCGGCAATAATGCCCGCCAACATCAACAGCATCAAACCAATCAACCCGCGACGCATCATCAATCAACACGCGCTTAGGGCATAAATGTCATCCACACACTCTTGCCAATAATGTGATGAACGCATGCTTTTAAATTGCCCAACCATATATTGCTCCGTTAAGTGTTCTGGAAATTCATCGACGCCTGGAAACAGTATTTCTTTTAAAGGCAGAATTTGATTAAAACTTGGATCTTGAATCGCCTTCATCAAGGTTTGTGCTGCTCGCGTTTGCCCATAATCGGCCTGAAAAAAACAAGCCGCTCGATAACTCGCCGTCAAACGCACCAATTCTTTAACAAAAAATTTTAATTGTTCGCTATTGATTGTTTTTTGCTCTTCAATACGCAAAGACAAGGATTGCAACAATTGTCCTTTACGCCCATAATAACTCAGTAAAGACAGTGATTGTCGGCAATCATCCACCAAATTTTTCAATGCAAAAATTTGATTCATGGCCACAGGACCCGATGCAGATTCCGCTTCTTCATGGGTTTCATGATGCACTTCATTCAAAAAATCTGCCAGACTTGTTGATTCTGAAAAAATAGCATTGTATTGCTCATCAATCAATTGTATTTTTGATGCCAACATCTCTTTTTGTAACGTGGTAAAATTAGGCTGACTGACGGTTTCAATCACATCATTCATCACACTGTTGAATGCATTTAAACTCTTGTCCAAGGCTTTGGTCATGGGTCCTAAAATGCCTTTTAAACCGCGACTCATGCGTGCGTCTTCACCAATTAAATTGGCAACACTTTCAATTTCTTGCTCAACATGTAAATATTTTGCTTTAACTTTTTGAAAAAACTGAATTAAAAATTTTTGAAACTTTTGATATTGCAAAAAATTACGGTAATTATCCATCAACTCACAAATACCATCCAAAAGTTTGGTTAATTGTGTCATTTGAAATTGATATTGTGGTAGTGCATCCATTTTCTTGGCCAAATGAGTTGTTAAACTATTTAAAAAAGGTGCCAAAGCCCATTCATAATAATCTTTGGCTTCAGCTTTTTGACTGATGGATAACGCTTGCTGCATGCCCACGTGCGCTGCATCCAACTGTAAGCGATAGTCTTGAATCATCAATGATAACAAAGGCATGAAACGCTTTGCTGTCCAGTTGGCAATCTCGCGTTGCATTGCACCGGTAAGCTCATGCGTGTCAACATCGAACCCTACAGCATATTCTAGGGTATGAATGGCTTTAAAAAACATTTTTTGTGGTTTGAGTGTTTTGGGTCTTTGTAAAATTGAGGCCGCCACACGATTCATGGGCAAAATAAATGCATCACTCAATTCTTCCAAAGTTTTAGCACAATTCAAAGCGTAAATTTTTTGACTGTATTTTATAGAATGAATGAGGTCTTTGCGTTCAAACACGGACAAATGAGAAAAAACAAGCAAGACATCCATCACCGTTTCCAGCCCCCGATTAATGCCCGTTTCACTGGGAATTAATTTTATATACGGCCTAAAAAACCCAAACAACTCGGGATTCACACCCAACCATCGATTTAAAAAATAAACATGCGTCGCCAATGCATCCACAGCATGATCATCGGGATGATGCGTTCGCTTCAAGGGGTCGTAGCGTAG